>CALZIC010000010.1 GCA_945787285.1 uncultured Desulfuromonadales bacterium | reverse complement strand
GATGGTAACCTGTACATCTTTGCCAAAAAGGTCCTTGACGGCATGGGCCATCAGGTGAGCCGCAGAATGGCGATAGACCTCGAGGCCGGCGGCCGAGGATAGGGTAATCAGTTCGATGCGGGAGTCTTCGGTAATGGGGGTGGCAAGATCGGCCAACTCTCCATCGAGACGTGCAGCCACGGCCTGACGGGCAAGCCCCTCCCCTATTCCTCTTGCTACATCGAGGGGGGTTTCTCCTGCGGCGATCTCCTTAACGGAACCATCTGGAAGCTCTACACGAACCTGGCTCATCTATTTACTCCGCGAATGAAAAGAGGCATCCAGGGATGCCTCAGAGTGTTCGGTCGGTTGCCGGTATTTAATAATGGTAGGCACGGGCGGGATTGAACCGCCGACCCCTACCGTGTCAGGGTAGTGCTCTCCCACTGAGCTACGTGCCTACAACCGCAAACGCAGACACTTGTAACAAAAGGATCCCAACGATGTCAAGCCCTTTTCATCCTGCATTCATAAATTACAACCTTCGCCGCTGGGCGCAGCGGGATGCGACTTTTCGAATTTCAGCAGATAATCCTTGGTGGCAACTCCCGCGCCGGCGGAATAGCCGACCAGGCGCCGTCCGGCGCCGAGCACCCGGTGGCAGGGGAGCACCAGGGGCAAGGGATTAAGTGCCATGACCCGGCCGACGGCGCGGGCAGCACCGGGGTGCCCCGACAGGAAAGCCAGCTGCCCGTAGCTCACCACCTCGCCGCAGGGAACGTTCCTCAGCGCGGCAAGGACATCTGCCGCAAAAGGGGTCAGCCCGCCCAGGTCAAGGGGCAGGTCAAAAGACCTGCGGTGGCCGCTGAAAAACTGGTCGATTTGCCGCCGGGCTTCGATCAGAACATCGGCTTCCCCGCCCGAGCAGGCCTCGCCTCCGCTTCTGACACACTCTTCGGCATCCATTCGGATGGTACGAATCACAATACGCTTCAGCAGCCCGGCCTCTTCAACAACGGCGATCCATCCGATCGGCGAGATAAACGCCACGTATCTATTCATTTTTCACCGCCCTGCCCTTTTGAAAATTTTTGCCTTGATCAGATCCGCAGCCTCGGAGACCTGCGGAACCCGAAGGAGATAGCACCCTGCGCCGTAAACCACGATCCCGGTACAGACTGCCGCAGCCAGCACGCCCCCCTTCACCCACATCTGCCCGGCCTCCTGCCAGTCTACCGCGCCAAGCATCCCCCTGACAACCCAGGCCATGGCAAAGGCAGGGGGCGCAATGCGCAGCAGCGAAGCGATCGCGGAACCGACACCGAGAGGTCCCATTTTCTTGCGCAGTGCGGCAAAGAGGACAACGCTATTGAAAATGGTCGACAGGGTCAGGGCCAAAGCGAGCCCGACGTGACCGAGGGGGCCCATCAATACCAGTCCGAGCACGATGTTGACCAACAGGGTCCAGAAGGAGATCCACACCGGGGTACGGGTGTCCTTGCGGGCGTAAAAGCCAGGGACCAGGATACGGCTGATCCCGACGAAGAAAAGACCTGGAGCATAGGCGGTCAGGGCAAGGGCGGTCTGTCGTACGGCCTCGGCATCGAAGGCTCCCTTCATGAAGAACAAGCTGTACATCGGTTCCGCGCACAGAACCAGACCGATGGCCGCTGGCACGGTGATCAACGCAATAAGGATCAGGGCAAAACGAAGGGACTCGCGAAAACCGTCATGATCCCCGGCCGAAGCCTGCCGACTCAGGGCGGGAAGAACCGCCTGGGCCAGGGAGACGACAAAAATCCCCTGGGGGAACTCGAAGAGGCGCTGGCCGTAGTAGAGGTACGACACGCTTCCTTCGGGCAAAAACGACCCGAGGAGCCGGGTAACAACCACATTGATCTGGTAAATGGCCACCCCGGCAATGCCCGGCAGCATCAGCCGGGCGATGCGCCTGACCGTGGCGTCGCCGAACTGGAAATTAAGACGCAGGGGAAAACCGTGCTTGAACAGAACCGGCAACTGCACCAGCAACTGCGCAATGCCGCCCAAAACCACGCCGACGGCCAGGGAGGTGATGTCGTCAGCAAAGTAAGGACGCAGGGTCAGGGCGCAGGCGATCATGCTGAAGTTAAGCAGCAGCGGGGAAACGGCGGGAACGAAATAGTGACCGACAACGTTGAGCACTCCCGTTGCCAGGGCCAGCAGGCTGATCAGGAAAATGTAGGGGAACATGATGCGGTTAAGATGGTCGGTCAGGGCAAGCTTGCCCTCGATCGCCCCGTAGCCGTAGCCGATCCCCTTGACGATCCACGGCGAGCCGGCAATTCCCGCCAGGGTCACGACGGTCATCACCAGCAGGAGCAGGGTCATGCAGATGTTGGCGACCCGGAAGGCCTCTTCTCTCCCTTTCAGATTGTAGAGCTCGGAGAAGGTCGGGACGAACGCAGCGGTCAGGGAGCCTTCTGCAAAAAAACGGCGCAACAGATTGGGGATGGTAAAGGCCATAAAGAAGGCATCGGTGGCGAACCCGGCACCAAAGAGCGCGGCGATGACCATGTCCCGGATCAGCCCGGCGATTCGGCTCAGAATGGTGGCGAGCCCCAGAATACCGGTCGCCCGGGTAATGTTCTTTTTTTCAGACATCCTCATCATCCGTTAACAGCTGTCGGTCCCTTCTGCCGGTTTCGAATCAAACTCTGACCGGGCAATCGGACCGGCAAAAACCCCGAAAAACTACCGGGAAAACGCCCTAAAAGGGATTATTTTATCTTAATTCCAAAACCATCGACCGTAAACCCCCGATGTTTATGGACTATCTGTTTTTGATTGGAAGGCTTTTAACTTGACTTCATTTTTTCCGGGTGCTATAAACGCGGACATACGGTTGCTTTGGCAAGCGCAAATCACTACTCTGTACAAAATGTGGAGGTAAGACCTTGGCTAATCACAAGTCCGCAGTTAAAAGAAACAAGCAGAACGCTGTCCGTAGCGCCCGCAACACGCATATCCGCTCGACCATGAGAACCTACGTCAAGCAGGTTCGCGATGCCGTTTCGGCCGGTGATGCCGATGCAGCTAAGGTGGCCATAGAGCGCGCGCTCCCTTACATCGACAAGGCCGCCACCAAAGGGGTCATTCACAAGGCGACCGCGAGCCGCAAGATCTCCCGCCTGACCAAGCTCGTCAACAACCTCCAGTAATCCGGCGGCGTTGACACCCCAAAAAAAAGGAGGCCCTCGGGCCTCCTTTTTTTATGGGAATTCCCCTACCTTCGCCCCGTATTAGCCGTAATATCGAGAACAAGGTTTTCAAGAATCGCAGAGGGGTGCGCGCCACTTGACTTCAGCGCCAGGTCGGCCTGGAGAAACGCCTCGAATAATCGCTGATACTGGCTGCGCGAAAAGGTTTTCGACTGCCCCAGCAGACCACTGAAAAAATAGGGATTGATACCGACTTTGCGCGGAATCTCTTTTTCGGCCACCTTGCCGTCGATCAACTCCCTGATTTTCCAGAGCTGGCGGAAATGTCTCACGATCATGGTCAGAATCAACAGGGGGGCCGAACCTTCCTGCTGAATCCTCTCGATCAGACGCAAGGCGGCCTGCGTCTGTCTTTTGCCGAGCGCGTCGGTCAACTCAAAAACGCTGTCGACCCGGGTGTCGGAAACGACCGCCTGCACATCGGCCACATCGACCAGCGACCGCTCCCCAAGGTATGCGAACAGCTTCGTCAACTCACCGCTTACTTCCTGGAGATTGCTCCCTACCCTTCGGCAGAACAGGGCCAGCGCGTCTTCGGTGAAGCGAATTTCCTCCCCCCGAGCCTGATCCCGCACAAACCCCGGC
Organism: uncultured Desulfuromonadales bacterium; assembly: GCA_945787285.1. Lineage (GTDB taxonomy): Bacteria > Desulfobacterota > Desulfuromonadia > Desulfuromonadales > Trichloromonadaceae > CALZIC01. The sequence goes on along the minus strand of CALZIC010000010.1, from coordinate 14,743 downwards.
ACCTGGTTATCGTAAAGCTTTTTAAACTCGACGAGCTTTCCGGCCTTTTTGAACTGCTGGAAAAATTTTCTGCGGGCATCGATTTTATCGCCGCAGAAAACCAGGTAGGTTTCGGGGACCGGGTTTTTCAGATAGGAGACGAAATGATCGAGGTCCGAGGCGTTGAACTGGTGGGCGTCCTTGACAAGGACGAGTCGGTGCGGAGCAAAAACGGGGAAAGTCAGGGCAATGTCAAGAACCGCGTTGGGCTGGCACTCCCTGGCCGAAAAGGTGTTGAAGTTGAAATCACGGACCTCTTCCGGAATCGCAACTTCGACCAGGGCCCGCAGCGCCTTTTCAAGGAGGAAAGACTCTTCCCCATAGAGAAAGAGCAGCTTGGGAATATCCCGTCGCGCAATAGCTTTGTTCAGTTCAGCGGGAGTCATGCAACCTCAATCCAGGTGCGAAATCAGAAATTATCCTGCATGCGGTAGTACAACTGCTCCGCGACCCGAGTGCAGATCCTGTCAATGGCTGCACTTTCACTGTCTTCCTGCACGGCCTTATTGTCGGCGCTTTGCGACTCGTCGTCCCACGCCACCGCCCCCTTCCAGAGCACCATGCCGTCCCGGTTTCTGGTCATGGCGGCGGCCAGGCCGATCTTCGACCGGTAGTTCAAGATATTGTCGCTCTGGTCATATGCCACTGAACGGCGGGAGTAGGAGGTCACCTGACCGCCGATGGTGACGTCGGCGGCGGCCGGGTCATTGACCAGCTGGATGCGACGGTCCCTCCTGAATCGTTCCACGATCTGGTTGGTTACCAGGGTGTCGAGAAACGGCTCCTCTGTGCGGTTTTTAAAGGTTTGGACGTAAATGGTCTTTACCTCCGGACCGAAGCCGGCCCCGTGACCGGGCGGGTAATAACCGCACCCGGCAACCAGGACCGAAACCAGCAGTAAAACCAGCAGCCCTCTCATCAGGAAACGACCACGTTGACGAGGCGGCCGGGAACGACAATCACCTTGCGAACGGTTTTGCCTTCGATGAAGCGGGCGACATTGGTCTCCTCGAGAGCCACTTTCTTCACGCTCTCCTGATCGGCAGCGGCCGAAACGGTGACCTTGCCGCGAACCTTGCCGTTGACCTGCACCACGATGGTCTTCTCGTCTTCAACCAGGGCCTCGGCGTCCCAGGCAGGCCATCCGGCTTCTTCGAGGCTCTTCTGGTGTCCGATGCAGTGCCACAACTCTTCGGCGATATGAGGAACGAACGGTGCCAGCAGGGCCACGGTCGCCTCGAGGGCCTCACGCAGTTCGGCGGGGCAATCGGTCTTGTCGTCAAAGGCGTAAATGGCGTTCACCAGTTCCATAACGGCGGAGATGGCGGTGTTGAAGTGAAACCTCCCATCGATGTCGTCGGTCACCTTCTTGATGGTCCGATGGGTGAGGCGGCGCAGGTTGCGGCCGGAGGCATTCGAGGAAAAACCGGCCGTGTCGTCCTGAATGAGCTCCAGGTTGTCGGCCACCGCCCGCCATACGCGGTTGAGGAAGCGGTAGCACCCCTCGACCCCCTGCTCGTTCCACTCGAGGTCTTTTTCGGGAGGAGCGGCAAACAGGGAAAAGAGCCGGGCGGTATCGGCGCCGTAGCGCTTGATGAGATGATCGGGGTCGATGACGTTCTTTTTCGACTTGCTCATCTTCTCGTTGCGCCCGACAACGGCTTCTTTACCGCAATGGGCGCATTTCCCACCCTCGGCCTCTTCGGGATAGAGCCAGCCGTGCTCGGGGCAGGACCGGGTCTCCATACAGACCATCCCCTGGGTCAACAGGTTGGTGAAGGGCTCACTGACCTCCATGAGTCCGAGGTCGCGAAAGACTTTGGTGAAAAAGCGGGCGTACAGCAGATGCATGACCGCATGTTCGACACCGCCGATGTACTGATCGACGGACATCCAGTATTTGACCGCCTCGGGATCGACCGGGCCCTCGCTGTAGCGCGGGGAGGCGTAACGGGCGAAATACCAGGAACTCTCGACAAAGGTGTCGAAGGTGTCGGTTTCGCGGCGCGCGGCCATTCCGCACTTCGGGCAGGGAACGCTGGCGAAGGAGGCGCACTGGGCCAGCGGGCTTCCCCCCTCCCCGGTAAAGGCGACGTCGGTGGGCAGGACAACCGGCAGGTCTTTTTCCGGAACCGGAACGGTGCCGCAGCAGTCGCAATAGATCACCGGGATCGGCGTTCCCCAGTAGCGCTGACGGGAAACGCCCCAGTCGCGAAGCCGGAAATTGACGGTTTTCTTGCCGATACCCTCCCGGTCGAGATATTCGGCAATCTGCTCCTTGGCTTCTTCGTTGCCGAGACCGTCGAACTGATCGGAATGGACCATGGTGCCGGGGCCGGTCCAGGCCTCCTGCATGGTTTGGGGATCGAGGGTTTCCCCCTCGGGCTGGATAACCACGACCAGCGACAGGTCATACCTTTTGGCGAACTCGAAATCGCGCTGGTCATGGGTCGGAACCGCCATGACCGCCCCGGTGCCGTAATCCATCAGCACGAAATTGGCCAGGAAGATCGGCATCCGCACCCCGGTCACAGGGTTGATGCAGTACGCACCGGTGAAGACCCCTTCTTTTTCCTGCTCTTCACTGGTGCGTTTGATTTTGTCCTGTTTTTTAATCCGGGCGACAAACGCTTCGACGGCGGGCCTCTGATCCTCGCTTGCCAGTGACAGGGCCAGCGGATGCTCGGGCGCCAGGCTCATGAAGGTGGCGCCGTAAAGGGTGTCCTGGCGAGTGGTGAAGACCCGGATCGAATCGCTCCCCCCCTCCACCTTGAAATCGATCTCGCACCCGGTACTGCGGCCGATCCAGTTCCTCTGCATGGTGAGAACCGGCTCGGGCCATCCGGGGAGATTGTAGGTGTCGTCGAGGAGTTCCTGGGCGTAGTCGGTAATGCGGAAGGACCACTGTTCCAGTTCTTTAAGATCGACTTCGCTGTCGCACCGCCAGCAGCAGCCGTCTTCGACCTGTTCGTTGGCAAGGACCGTCTGGCAGCTAGGACACCAGTTGACCGAGGAGGCCTTTTTGTACGCCAGCCCCTTCTCCAGCATTTTCAGAAAGACCAGCTGTTCCCAGCGATAATAGTCGACGTCGCAGGTAGCGAACTCGCGGTCCCAGTCGTAGGAGAGCCCCATGCGTTTGAGCTGAACGCGCATGTTGTCGATATTTTCATAGGTCCACTTGGCCGGATGTGTCCCGTGCTGGATAGCGGCATTCTCGGCAGGCATGCCGAAGGCGTCCCACCCCATGGGATGAAGAACGTTAAATCCCTGCAGGCGTTTGAATCGTGCAACCACATCGCCAATCGAATAGTTGCGCACATGCCCCATATGAATACGGCCGGAAGGATAAGGAAACATTTCAAGCAGGTAATACTTCTCTTTCCCCTGCTCCTCGGCAACCCTGAAAGTCTTCTGCTGCTCCCAGATCTGTTGCCATTTTTCCTCAATGGCGCCGGCTTCATAACGTTCTTGCATACATCCTCCGCAGCCAACGGGCTACATTTGTTATTATTAAACGAATACCGCCGTCACTGCCGGCATGATTCACAGCCTACAACACAAAACGGGGCAATAAAGCAGACATGTTTCCATGATACGAGAAAACACGTGCACAACCACCCCGCTTGATAAAAGATGCCCTGGGTTCTGCCTTACTTCTCCCGGTAGGTAATCCGCCCGCGAGTCAGGTCATAGGGGGAAAGCTCCACGGTGACCCGGTCCCCGGGAAGGATGCGGATGTAGAACTTGCGCATTTTTCCGGAGATGTGTGCAAGAACGACATGCCCGTTATCCAGCTTGACGCGGAACATGGCATTGGGAAGGGGTTCGATAACTTCCCCTTCGACTTCGATCGCTTCTTCTTTAGCCAAAAGTGCCTCCTTGAATCATTTCTGAGTCTAAATCGTTTATAGGTTAAAAGAATGGCCTATTTAACATAACCGACACGGGAATTGTCAACCCTCCCCCGCAGATAAAGTGTTTTTTTTTCACATTGGGCCCCTCCACGGGGGGCCCTGGCGGTTAAAAGCCGCAGGAGCGTAAAATTTCGCGGCTCATCAGGGAGAGTGGAAGGGTTTTATCGACGCACCCGGTGGCAATCGCCTCTTTGGGCATGCCGAACACGACACTGGTCTCCTCCGCTTCGGCGAGGGTCCTCCCTCCGCGGTTTTTGACGTCACGGATCCCCTTGGCACCGTCATTGCCCATACCGGTCAGGACGACGCCCAGAAGGTTCGATTCGAAAACCTCACTGGCCGAGGAGAACAGGGCATCGACCGAGGGGGTATAGCGCTGACTCTCCAGGGGATCGGACACCACCGCGGTAATCGTTGCGCCACGCTTCTGAAAGGTGAGGTTCTTCCCCCCCGGGGCGATCAGCACGCGACCGGGCTCCATGATGTCGCCGGTCTGCGCCTCGCGAATATTCAGGGCGCAAAACTTGTTGAGACGGTCCGCAAAGGCCCGGGTAAAGACGGGCGGCATGTGCTGAGCGATCGCGATACCGACGTCGAGCTGCGATTGAATCGCCGAGAGAATGGTCTGAAGCGCGGGGGGGCCTCCGGTGGAGGCACCGATAACGACCTGGCTGATCCCCCGAGAGGTACGCTTGCCCACCATCGGGCCCGCCTCCCTTTTCGGCGCTCTCGAATCCGACTTCGGTCGCAGCAGAACTTTTTTCATGTCGGTGCGGGCAAGCCCCACAACCTTGGACAGCAGGTCTTCCTTGATGTTGAACAGTTCGGGAGAGATTCTGCTGGTCGGCTTGGCCACGAAATCGACGGCCCCGAACTCCAGCGCTTTGAACACGTTATCGTCGTCGGCCCGCGCGGACACGACAATGACCGGGGTCGGCCGGTTCTGCATGAGTATGCGCAGGAAGGAGAAGCCGTCGAGTTTAGGCATCTCGATGTCCAGGGTAATCAGGTCGGGTTGCAGGTCGAACACCTTGCGCAGCCCTTCCTCACCGTCGCAGGCATAGCCTTTAACGACGACCCCGGGAATGGTCTCGAGCATTTTGGCGATGGTGCGGCGGTTGTAGGCCGAGTCATCGATAACCAGAACGTTCAGGCTGCCGCTCATAACCTGACCTCCGGACCACTGCCGAGGGGAGGCCGCTGATAGACCATATCGTGAGTGAAGTGCCTGAGGACAAAGTCGTTCGATATGTTCATCAGAGATTCCGAGTGACCGAGCAGCAGAAAGCCCTCGGGCGCCAGGCGCTTGTAAAAACTGTCGATAACGCGCTTTTTGGCGGCCAGGTCGAAATAAATGATGACATTCCGGCAGAACACGATGTCCATCTTCCCCAACAGGGCGACCTTGGAGGAGTCGAAGAGATTCAGGTAACTGATGGTGACCCGCTCCCTGACCCGGTCGGTGATCCGGTGCTTTCCGTCAACTTCGGTAAAAAACCGCCGAACATAGGCATCGTCGGTCGACCGGAAGGAACTGGAACCGTAGATCCCCTTTCGCGCAACCTGCAGCACCCTTTGGCTGATATCGGTGCCGATGATATCGATTTGCCAGTCATTGAGCAGAGGCATGTCGAGCAGCAGCATGGCCAGGGTATATGGCTCCTCGCCGCTTGAACAGCCGGCGCTCCAGATGCGCAGTTTGCGCTCGCCGGTCTTTTCCTTACGAGCCACGATTTCGGGGAGGATTTCCCGGGTAAGGGTTTTGAGCTGAAAGTCCTCGCGGAAAAAGTAGGTCTCGTTGGTGGTCAATTCGTTAACCACCTCGGTCAATTCTTCATCCTTGTTTTTGTTGTAACGCAGATGATAGTAGTAGTCTTTATAGTTTTTAATCTGCAGGGCCTGCAGCCTTTTACTCAGACGCCTCTCAAGCAGGTACTTGGAGTCTTCACTGAAATGAAGGCCGCAGTGGCGGTAGATAAAATCCCGCAACAGGCGGAACTCTTCGCTGCCCATGGAAATGGGAGTGGTAAAAAAGGGCATGACAGGGTTACCTCTGACTTCCTCTAAGATCTTCGAGAATCTCCAACAGCTGCTGACGCACCAGATCCTCCCCTTCGATCAGCAGTCTCGACTCAAGAACCGGCAGACAGCGATCTCCCTGCAGATCGGCAAGAGCCCGGACAAAGCCAAGCCGCACCTCCCAGTGGGGGTGCCCCAGAAGTCGTTCCGACGACTCGGGAATCCAGTCCTGTTCGCCGCTGGAGACCAGACGCTGCAACGCGACGCTGACGACCTCCTCATCCTCGTGGGCCAGCGCCTGGACCAGCACCCCGGCAGAGGCGTCGGGGGCAATATCCGCTATCGCTTCGAGGGCCGCGATACATACCAGCCCGACCGGATCATTAAGCGCTCCCTTGACCAGTGCTGTTGCCTGCTCGCCACCGATCCGGCCAAGGCTTTGCACAACCGCCATGCGCACCCATAAATCCTCGTCATGCAACGCTACCGCCAGGACGTCGACGGCCTCGGCATTGCCTGTCGAACCAAGAATTTCGGCCCCGATGCGGCGCACATCCGAATCTTCATCGGTCAACGCCATGATCAGCGCATCAAAGTGGGGGCCTGCCGCTTTGCCTTCAAGGGCTCTTACAGCGGCGCGGCGGACCAGGGGAGATTCGTCTTTAAGGGCCAGGGAGATGTGCCCCTGAACATCCTCGCCTTCCAGTCTGCCGAAGGCCGAGACAACCGCCGTTCGGATATCGGCGTCCTCACTGCGCAGCAGCGGAAAAAGAGCATCGACAACCTGCTGTCGATGATTTTGCCCCAAAACGGAAAAGGCCTGCAGCAGCGATTCGCGCACCTCCGGCGCGACATTGCCGAGGAATCCGGCCAATAGCGGAATGGCCTCGGCGATATTGAGTTTGCCCAGGGCCTGGGCAGAGGCCATGACAAGCGATGGGTCATCGGCGCCGAGGCAATCAAAGAGACGTTCGGCCCCTTCGGTACACCCTGTTTCACCGATGAGGTAGCAGAGGTAGGCCCTGACCTGATCCGGGTGGTTTTCCCATTGATCCAGCAGCTCAAGCACTGCAGGCTTACCGAGGCAGACAAGAGCCTGAACGGCGTCATGGCGGATGTTTTCATCATCCAGAAGGGCCAGCAGGCGGGGGGCGCTGCGGTACCCCTTTAGAAGAGTAAGCAGATGGATGCAAGATCGTTTCAACGGCAGGTTGCTGCCGCCAAGCGGGTGCACCACATGTCCGATGACCTCGTCGAAAGCGGACCCTGAAAGACCGGAGAGACAAGAGCCAACCGCATCGGAAAACGAGCGGGAGATTCGATCGAGGGCCGCAATGGATGCTTCGCGCACATTGGGCATCTTATCGGCGAGGCCCTCAGCGAGCTGGGGAATGGCCCCCTCCCCTCCGGTGCGCCCGAGGCAGTCGAACAGGGCTTTGCGGACCAGGACGTCATCTTTATAGGCGATTATCCGGTCAATCGGCACGCCCTCGCCGATTTGTCCAAGGGCTTCAAGGATAGTGAAACGCATCAGAAGCTCGGCGTTCTCCATGGCATCGAGAAGCGCGGGGACCGCTTCGGGGGCCCCGATCTTACCGAGGTTTTCTGCAGCCGCGGCCCGTACGTTGTCGTCCGGATCGGACAGGGCCCTGATGATTGCCTCGATGCAGCCAGCGTCCCTGATGTCCCCCAGGATGTCGACAGCGAACTTGCGGACATCATGGTCGTTGCAGTTCAACTCCTCGACCAGGGGCTGTACCGCCTGTTTGCCGAGTCGGGTAAGAATTTCGACAGCGGCATTGCGCAAACCGGCGTTATCCTGCGAATGAAGGAGTTCGACGATTTCAGCGGTCAGCTCTCCGGCCCGCGGCAGAAACAAAAAGGCCTCAACGGCCTCTTTGCGAACCCGCCAGCTCGAATCCCCCAAAGCCAGGTAAAGAAGGTTCAACGGAAGAGCGGCCCCCATCTGAGCGAGATCCTTTACCCCCTGAAGGCGGACTTCCTCCTCCTGCGATTGAAGTTTTTCCAACACCTGATTGTTTCCCACCAACTCACCTCAGAAAGACAGTGCGCCTGAATCGGCGCGATTATTCTACAAATCCCTGAATATCGACGTTACGGATATTCTCCAGGTCGATTTTTTCTCCGCTGGAAAGGATTTTTTCAAGGTCCATGACCATCACCAGGTCATCCCCTTTCTGGCAGATGCCAAGGAAGAACTGGGCATCTTTCCCCCGGACAAATTGCGGAGCCGGCCGGACATCGTGACGCTGGTATCGTGTCACTTCGGTGACTTCATCTACAATCAGTCCGATCATTTTCTCGTTGACCACGCAGATGATGACCCGCGTTTTCCGATCGACAACCGGAGGCAGATCAAAGCGCTTGCGCAGATCGACAACGGGGATAACCGCGCCACGCAGATTGATGACCCCTTCGATGAATTCGGATGACTTGGGAACCGGGGTCAGTTTCTGCGGGCGGATAATCTCCTTGATTCGCATAATATCAAGGGCGTACATTTCCGAACCCACGCGAAAACAGGCCAACTGAATCTCCTGCCGCAGACCATTCTGCCTCTGGGCAGGAAGGTTTCCGCTACTGGACGGACTCATTTGGCCAGAAACCTCTGAATGGTTTCGATCACCATGGCCGACTTGAAAGGCTTGGTGATATACCAGTCGGCCCCGACCTGCTCGCCTCGAGCCATATCTTCGCGGCTCTTCTTTGCCGTGAGCATAATAATGGGGATATGGCGGGTTTCAGGGGCGCTCTTTATTCGTCGACAGACTTCGAATCCGTCGATTTCCGGCAGCATGATGTCGAGAAGAATAAGGTCGGGTTTGACCGTATCTAAGGCATCAAGTGCAGCCTGTCCATTGGACACTCCTTTGACATCGTACCCCTTAGAGGTCAGCAAAATGCTTTCAAGCTTAAGAAGGCTCTCCTCATCTTCGACGATAAGGATTTTTTTCTTATTCACAGGGAACTCCTTTCTTAAGGTCAAACAATTCAGGATTCAGTACATTTTCAAGCTGAAGCAGAACCAGCATTCTGCCCTGGTACCGTCCGACCCCCTCGACGAAGTAGCGATCCGGACCGGACAAAACTGCCGGAGGGGGTTCGATATCTTTTTCATAGATGCGGATGACTTGGGTGATTTTATCAACCAGAAGGCCGACAATGACGTCCCCTTCCTGGCAAACAACAACCCTCGACTGGGAAGTCAGTTCCCTCGATCCGAGATTGAGACGTCTCCCAAGATCGAACACAGGAATGATGATGCCCCTCAAAGAGATGACCCCAAGGATAAAATCAGGAGCCCTCGGAATGTCGGTTATGTCCCGAGGTTTAATTATCTCATTTATTTGCGTAATGTCTAAGGCGTATTCTTCATCCCCCAGAGAAAAAGTCAGCCATTGAAACCCGGCATCGGTCGGTTCGAGATCGGTATCCTCTTCGCCAACCAGTTCATGACTGTCGCTAAGAGTAATGTCCGGCGGGTTGGAAAAGAGTTTTTCAATGGGGTCCCCGACATTTTCATCCCGACAGCCCGCCCCGGACGGCACCATTGGGCCTCCCCCCGAAGTCCCCTCTCTGCCCGCGGGGGTTCCCTGAATGGAGGGTGGAAGCCCGTCTTCACCCGATAGCGGTATCGAAAATTCCTCCGCCGCCGCCGATGGCCTTTCTGTCTTGGCTTTTTTCCGAATTTCAGCAAGATCCATGTATCGAAAACCTCTCCGCTGCTCAGGGGCCCAGGTCAAGCTCCCCCATGATAGAGTCGACGATTTCGGCGCTGATTCGATGCGCATCGCGACCGAACCCTTCAAGCAGGGCCAATGAGGCGGCATGGTTTATTTTCCTCGGCACGCCACCAGAGTATTCGTAAATGCGGTCGATGGCCGGCGCCAGAAAAAGGCCGGCCTTCCCGCCTGCAACCTTGACCCGATGATCAATATAGGCTTCAGTCTCCTCTCGCCCCAGGGGCTTAAGATCATACTGCATGCCGATGCGTTGACGCAAAGGCTCATAGGCTTTATGAGCCAGACGTTTGCGGAGTTCCGACTGGCCCATCAGGACAACGCTCATCAGGTTGCGGTCATCGAGTTGAAAGTTGGTCAGCAGGCGGATCTCGTCAAAGGTCTCTTTTTGAGGGACAAGCTGTGCTTCATCGATGACAAGAACCGGGCAGATGCCCTGCTGATACAATTGAAAAAGTTCGGCCCCGATCTGCTCAAGAAGGTCGGTCTTGAACCGTGACGGTTCGGCGATACCGAGCCTGAGGGCAAGCGCCCTGAGAAACTCCATGGGATCCAGGCGCGGGTTGATGAAAACGATGACCCGGTATTGGGTCTCGAGTTCGTCCATCAGGGTGCGCGAAAGGGTGGTCTTGCCGCAGCCGATTTCCCCGGTCAGCAGAATCAAGTCCCTCTCTTCCACCGCATAAAGGAGTCGGGCCAGCGCCTCTTTATGCATCCTGCTCCGGTATAAAAAACGCGGGTCGGGCGTCTTACTGAAAGGACGTTCGGAAAAGCCGTAGAACTCCTTATACATAGAACGCCGAATCCCCCCGCAAGGCCTCGCTCATCAGACCGCCGACATCGAGAACCAGGATCGTCTTCTGATTGCCGAGGTCCGCCGCTCCGGCGATCCCCTTGACAAAAGAAAGGGACGTTCCGAGCGACTTGATGACAACGTCCTGCTGTCCCAGAAGTTCGTCGACCACGATTCCGATCTTTTTTTCCGCCAGGCCGACGACCGCAACGAAAAACCGCCCGTCCTTCTTTTTTTCGCCACCGAGGTTGAATACGTCGTTCATCCACAACAGGGGCAGAGTGCTGTTGCGCAGTTCGATAACGTCTTTTTTCTCAATGGTGCGCACCGAAGAGGAATCGATCATGAGGGTTTCCAGTACCGAGGTGATCGGTATGGCGTAGGTCTTGGTGCGGACGCGAATGATGAGCGCCTTGATAATGGCCAGGGTGATCGGCAGGGTGATGGCCATGTTGGTCCCCTCGCCGACGGTGCTGTCCATTTCGATGATTCCGGAGAGCAGAGCAATGTTGTTTTTCACAACATCCATCCCCACCCCCCGGCCGGAGATATCGCTGAGCTTTTCGGCGGTGGAAAATCCCGGAGTAAAAAGAAGATCGTAGGTCTGATCCCGGGTCAGTGTCGCGTCTTTGCCGATCAACCCCTTTTCTACGGCCTTGCGCCGAATCTTTTCGGAATCGATGCCGCGCCCGTCGTCACGGACCTCGAGGACAACGTGGTTTCCTTTTTGCGCCGCCCACAGGCAGATCGTCCCCTGTTCCGGTTTGCCGGCCGCTGCCCGGTCGGCGGGTGACTCGATGCCGTGGTCGATGGAGTTGCGGATGATGTGCATGAGCGGATCGGAGAGATCCTCGACAATCAACTTGTCGAGCTCGGTGTCGGAACCACGCAGGTTGAGCGATACTTTCTTTCCCTGTTCGTGGGCGACCTTGCGCACGATCCGGTTCATCTTGTCGAACAGCTGAGCGACCGGAACCATACGCACTTCCATGACGCCCTTTTGTAGCTCTTCAAGGCGCCTTTCCAGCGTTCGGGTCGCTTTCTGCAGTTCGCCGCCGTACTCGCGGGCCCCCTCCTCTTTCAGGCGATCGCCGAGGCGGGAGATGGCCGACTTGGACAAAACCAGCTCCCCGACGATGTTCATCAGCACGTCGAGCTTGTCGATATCGACCCGCACGGTCCGGCTGATCGATCGGGCCGACAGTCCCTCCTTTTTTTCCCCCGCGGTCTGCTCGCCGGCATCCTGTGCTGCGGTGGGCAAGGGCGCTTGAGCTGCGAATTCCGCAGCGGCCGCGGGGGCCGGTTCAGCCGCGGGAACCGGTGCAGCCGCAGGAGCCGCAGCTCCAGTCCCGGTAACCGATTCGACGATAACCTCGTCGAGTTCGAGGACCTTGCGGATATCCTCTATCCCCTGCTTGGTCCCGATGATGATCTGAAAGGCGATGCGATCGGTGAGGTCACCGGCGCTGGGCAGGGTACTGATGACCTCCCCGTGAGCTTTGAGTAGGGCGGTAAGTTCACTCAGCCCCTGGTCAAAACTGACGATGTCAAAATCGACCTTGATGCGCAGCAGGCTATGCCCCTTCTGAGCGTTCTCAAGGAGACGATGCTCTTCATACTCGGTCAGAACGCTGAGCACCTCGGGGTCGATATTTAGTGCAGCAAGCGGGTCTTCCTCTAGCTTTGGCCCCCCGTTAAGCACCGACTCGATGCGTTGCAGAACCGGCTGAACATCAAGGGTGAAGTCACTTGACTCCCCTTTTCCGTTGACAAGGGTCGTCAGCTGTTCGAGTGATTCGAAAAGGACCTCAACAAGCTCGCCACTGACCTGGACCTTGCCGAGCCGAAGGCTGTCGAGAAGGTTTTCCATGTGGTGTGCGAGTTGGGAAATGTCGTCGAATCCGAACATCCCGGACAGACCTTTAAGCGAATGGGCGCCGCGGAAAATGCCGTTGAGCAGGTCGGGGTCGTAATTCCCCGTCTCGGCATTGTCCTCAAGGGTCATCAGGTCGGTGTTTAAGGATTCGATGATATCCTCGGCTTCACCGAGGAAGTCGTTTATAGCTTGAGTGCTCCCCACGATCCCTCCTAGCCCAGGTAGCGCTGTACGAAAGCCTGCAAGTCTTCGGGCACAAAGGGCTTGACAAGATAATCATCGGCACCCAGGTCCAGCCCCTTCTGCCGGTCTTTTTCGCTACCTTCAGTGCTGATGATCAGCAGGGGCAGGGCTTGGTAGTTCGGGGATTTACGAATAAAACTGACCAGCTCGAGACCGTTGATATCCGGCATATTGATATCGGTTATGACCATATCGACATTTTCCCGCGGCAGAAGCCGAAGTGCCTCAAATCCGTTGGCAGCTTCGACAGTCTGGTAATCGCCCATGGAAACAATGGTCGATACAATCAGGGAGCGCATCGTTGATGAATCTTCAGCTATCAGGATTTTTTTTCCCACAATATCCTCTCCGCAACTTTCAAACGACAACCTGCTCTTTGAGGCGACGCTCTAAAAGGGCCTTCTCCATGGCCATTCCAGCCTGGGCCAGAAAAATCTCCAGGCTTTCAGTATCTCCTATTGCTTTTTCCCCCGGGAGGTTGTCGCCATAGAGTATGGCCACGACATTCCCCTCGCTGATCAAAGGTCCAAGAAATACTTCCCCGGGATCGACCCCACCGAGATGTTCAAGCAGGTATCGGTCGGTCTCGCCGTCGCCGAACCGCACTCTCAAGGGATTTCTGGCCCTGACAACCCGGCTCAAAATAGAGTCCTGATCCCGCGGAATACTCAAGTTCCTGATCAGGGCATCGGCATTGCGATTGTCAAACTCTATCCCAAACTGCCCCAGCCCGACAATCTCTTTTTCCTTGACGGTAAAGATGACGGCCCGGTTCATGAACTCGCTAGCAAAGCGCAGAGCGAGAAGAATGACCCCCGCTGCGTGGGAAGGATCACACAATTCCTGCAGGATACCTTTGAGCTTTTGCAGGGCCGGGGTCCGCCTGAAGTCGACTCCCTTGAGTTCGGCCTCGGGCTCTCCGATCTCCCTGAGTAGCTCCGCCCCCAGGTTAAAGAGGGAAAGCCCGGGAAGGTCGCCCGATGACGGATCGCTCGATATGGAGGCAATCGCCTCGTCTAGAGCGTTGAGTAGCGGCAACCCGCTGTTGTCCACAAACTCGGACTTCTTGGGCTTGGCCAATAGGAATCGCACGCCGAGCTGCTGGATCTTCTGCTCGGTTTCGGGATTGGGATGCTCGGAAACCATCAGGACGGAGAGGAACGGATGCCTGTCCCTGACCTCTTCGAGAATTTCCATCCCCCCCAGCACTCCCGTACCGTCCTTGCGGGGCATGATAAGATCGATGACGAGAACCGGATCGATTCCGGCGGCGACAGCCCTGTCGACGGCAGGGATAAAGTCGTCTCCGGACCCGAAAAGCTCAACGCCATATCCCCGCGACCGCAGAAAGCGCCCGAGCGCCGCCCTGGCCACAGGATCATCATCGACCAGCAGGACCTGGCAGTCTGGATGATCCGGCAGCGCAGATGCTTCGGCAACGCCTGCAGGGGCGGGATCGCTATCATTGGCCCTATCGCTGCCAAAAGCTTCCGCGGCACCCGGAGAATCTATCGCCCCCCCTTGATGTCGCTGCTCATCGAGCAGACGACTTCCCTCGATCGCCAGCCACTGGGTATTCAGGCCCTGCTCGAGCATGAGTTTAAGGGGGCTGAATCGGCAGTCGGTTAGCTTGTCGGGGGCCTCAAGTTCGAAGGAGAAGGTCCCTTCGGTCCAGCCGAAAAAACTGTAGACGATCCGTTCGATCTGTCGCTTGGCCACAGCCTCGACCGTTTCGCGCTGGATACCGCAATGGTCAGCAAGAAGCTTTCCCAGCAGGGCCGGCTCAGCCTGACGGCGTTGTATTTCAAGTACTCTTTTCAGCGTGTCGGCACTGACCACGCTTTTACGAACCAGAAGGCTGCCGAGATTTTCCGGGAAGACATTGGACGTAGCATGGATCACCTGACCGTTGAGAAAGAAGATCTTTCCATTACGGTTTCTGCTGGTCAGGGTCAGAACACCAGATTTGCGGCTGAGGCTCACTATCTGGAGAATATCCCCCAGTCCAAGATCTTCCAGATTTCCAACTAGACTCATGAGTCTCCGGTTTGCAGGCGCTGAGACAGGCCGGGCGACACAATGTAACCGTTTAGAATTA
>CALZIC010000009.1 GCA_945787285.1 uncultured Desulfuromonadales bacterium | reverse complement strand
GCTTTATGATTGACCGCCGGGTAGGCCTCCACGGTGCCGAGAAAATCGAGAGAACACTGGCCAAGGCCAACGACCTCGCAGGGCTGGGACGGTTCGATGATGATCATGTTTTGCCGCCGGCTGTCGGTGCCTTATTCCTTGACCCGGCTCATCGCGCGGAACTTCTGGTAGCGCTGCTCGACAAGCTCTTCGCCGGACAGGCCTCTTAGTTCCTTGAGATGTTTCTTCAGGTATTCCTTGATATTGGCAGCGGCTTCGCGCGGGTTGTTATGGGCACCGCCGAGAGGCTCGGGAACCACGTCATCGATAATGCAGCCAAGCTCGTTGATATCCTTGGCGGTCAGCTTGAGCGCCTCGGAGGCCTGGGGACCCATGGCACCGTCACTCCACAGAATGGCCGCACACCCCTCGGGGGAGATGACCGCATAAACCGAATATTCCATCATCATCACGCAGTTGCCAACGGCAATGGCCAGCGCCCCGCCCGAGCCGCCTTCGCCGGTCACGGTAGTGATGACCGGGACGGTCAGCGCCCCGCGCTCCTCGGCGCCGATCCCCGGGAAAGCCCCGGGAGTATCGACAAAGGTGAAAATCGGCAGCCCGAACTGTTCGGCCATCTGCATGACACGCAGAGCCTTGCGGTACCCCTCTGGATTCGGCATGCCGAAGTTGCGATAGACCTTTTCCTTGGTGTCCCGCCCCTTCTGGTGACCGATAACAGCACAGGGTTCGCCGTCGAGGCGGGCGAAGCCGCAGACCAGCGCCGGGTCGTCGCGAAAGTTGCGGTCGCCGTGCACTTCGAACCAGTCGGTAAAGATATGCTCGACATAATCGAGGGTAAAGGGACGGTTCATGTGGCGGGCCAACTGGGTGCGCTGCCAGCGGGTCAGCTTGGAAAAAATTTCTTCCTGAAGCTTGGCGGCCTTCTTCTCCAGCTTGAGAATATCGCTGGCAAAATCGACTTTGTCGGTGGAAAATTCACGGAGCTCGCGGATCTTCTGCTCTAATTCGACCAGTGGTTTTTCAAAGTCCAGATGAAATTGCATTGATTGATCTCCTGATAGATACCGGCATCAGGCCGGGAGGAAACGGCCGTCCGAGACGACGCTCAGACTCCCTCATTCAAAAGTGACGACATTATACCCGAATAACTTTTCAGCATCATCCATAATCTGGTCGTTGGCGGAAACTTTGAGATTTTCCGGCAAACCGATGATCGTTTCGCTGCGGTTAGGGATGATCAGGTGCAGAACCGCATCGCAGCTCCCCTGATGGCGCCCGATGATGTCCCGAAGGCTCTTTAGCTGTCCCTCGTCGAGACCGGGGGTGGTCAGGCGAAAGTGCACCCGCTTGGTCATACGCTCCTTGACCTCGCTGAGCGCCAGAATTTCGTTGGCCATCAGCTTGCAGCTCTCCTCTCCCACATCGAGAGATCCGTACACCAGGATCGGCTCCTCCCCCTTGAGCAGCTCCATGCCGGCCTGGTAGGTCTCGGGGAAAACCACCATTTCGACAAACCCGGAGAGATCCTCCAGGGTGACGAAGGCCATCCGGTCCCCCTTTTTGGTGGTCAGCTCCTTGAGCCCTGCCACGATCCCGCAGACCCTGACTTCTTCCTTGTCGGCCCGCTCGGACAAACCCGCGGTGTCGCAGGTAGCAAAGCGCTTGATGGCGTCGCTGTGCCGGGCCAGGGGATGCCCGGTGATATAGAAACCGAGGCATTCCTTTTCATAGCCCAGCAGGATGTTCTCCGGCCATTCATCCAAATCGGGGAGTTTTCCGTAGCCGTTGCCCTTGTGGGAAATAATCTCTTCGGTGCCGAAGAGGGATTCCTGTCCCTGGGCCTTTTCACGCTGAACCTTCTGCCCCACCTCCATGGCTTCTTCGAGCACCGCCATATACTGGGCACGCTTGGAACCGAGAGAATCGAGCGCCCCGCATTTGATCAGAGCATCGACGACCTTCTTGTTGACCTTGCGCAGATCGACCCGTTCGCAGAAGTCCTGAAGCGACTTATAGAGCTCCTCATTCTCACGAACTTCGATAATCGATTCGAGCGCCGCGGCCCCGACCCCCTTGACCGCGCCAAGCCCGAAGCGAATCTGCTTGTCGTGAACAGTGAAGGATCGGTCGGAGGCGTTGATGTCGGGGGGGAGAACCTCGACCCCCATGGATCGCACCTCCGAAATATTCTTGATGACCTTGTCGGTGTTCTCCATATCTTCGGTCAGCAGCGCCGCCATGAACTCGACCGGATAATGGGCCTTGAGGTAAGCCGTATGGTAGGCGACCAGCGCGTAAGCCGCCGAGTGCGACTTGTTGAAGCCGTAGGCCGCGAACTTCTCCATCAGGTCGAAGACCCCTTCGGCCTTCTTCAGGTCGAGCTTGCCCTCCTTGGCGCCGGCGAGGAAGATCTCTTTCTGCTTGGCCATCTCCTCGGCCTTCTTCTTGCCCATGGCACGGCGCAGCAGGTCGGCACCGCCGAGGCTGTATCCGCCGAGAACCTGGGCGATCAGCATGACCTGCTCCTGGTAGACGATAACCCCGTAGGTATCTTTGAGAATCGGCTCGAGCTGGGGGAAATCGTACTTGAACTCTTCGACCCCGTGCTTACGCTTGATGAACGAGTCGACCATCCCCGAACCGAGGGGACCAGGGCGATACAGGGCGACCATGGCGATCAAATCTTCGAAGCAGCTCGGCTTGAGCTTGATCAGGTACTCCTTCATCCCCGAGGATTCAAGCTGGAAAACCCCCGTTGTTTCGCCCTTGGAAAGAAGTTCGTAGGTCGGCGCATCGTCGTCCCGGACCAGTTCCAGGTCAAATTCGGGATTTTTACCGGCACGGATCAGGCGAACCGCATTGTCGATAACGGTCAGGGTCTTGAGGCCAAGAAAGTCGAATTTGACCAGCCCGATCTGCTCGACATAGCTCATGGCGAACTGGGTGACCTGTCCTCCCGATTTCGGGTCGGTGTAGAGGGGCAGATATTCCGGCAGGGCCTGAGGGGTAACGACCACCCCGGCGGCGTGGGTCGAAGCGTGGCGGGTCAGCCCCTCGAGTTCGAGAGCGACCTTGATCAGCTCCTTGCCCTTGGGATCCTTTTCGGCCAGCTCCTTGAGCCTCGGCTCCTGGGCCATGGCCTCTTTGAGGGTGATATTGAGAATCCCGGGAACCAGCTTGGCGACCTTGTCGGTCTCGGCGAAGGTCATGTTCAGGGCGCGCCCGACATCACGAATGACCCCCTTGGCCTGCATGGTACCGAAAGTAATGATCTGGGCGACATTCGCCTCGCCGTAGTGCTGACGCACGTAGTCGATCACCTTCTCCCGTCCGTAAATGCAGAAGTCGACGTCGATATCAGGCATCGAGATACGTTCGGGATTGAGAAAACGTTCGAACAGCAGGTTGTACGGAATCGGGTCGATGTCGGTGATGCGGATGGCAAAGGCGACCAGGCTCCCTGCGGCACTGCCTCGACCGGGACCGACGGGAATTTTGTGATCCTTGCCCCAGTTGATAAAGTCGGCCACGATCAGAAAGTAGCCGGGAAAGCCCATCTGCTTTATACAGTCAAGCTCGACCTGCAGACGGTCCCAGTACTCCTTTTCGAGCTCGGGGCTCACCTCGCGGAGCTTGCGGATTTCGACCAGGCGCTCCTTCAGACCCTTGCGCGAATCGTCAGCCAGCACATCGTCGAGGGTCTTGTCGGCCGGTTTTTCATACTGGGGAAAATGGTAGGTGTTGAAATCGAGTTCGAGGTTGCAGCGCTGGGCGATCTCAACGGTATTGCTGATCGCCTCGGGGGTTCCCTTGAAGAGTTCGGTCATCTCCTGCGGAGTCTTGACGTAGAACTCGTCGTTGGAAAACTTCATCCGATTGGCATCGTCCATGTTCTTGCCGGTCTGGATACAGAGCAGCACTTCATGGGCGTAGGCCGACTCGCGGGTCAAATAGTGACAGTCGTTGGTCGCCACCAGGGGCAGGTGAAGTTCGTTGGAGATCTCGATCAGACCGCGATTGACCGGCTCCTGTTCATCGATAAAGTTCTCCTGCAGCTCCAGGTAAAGCCGGTTGCCGTCGAAGATCTCGCTCATCTCCCGGGTCCGCTGCACGGCCTCATCCATGCGTCCCTTGCCGATCAGGGTCGGCACTTCGCCGCCCAGGCAGGCGGTCATGCAGATCAGCCCTTCGTTATGTTCCCGCAGCAGTTCCCAGTCGATACGGGGCTTGTAATAAAACCCCTCGCGGTAACCTGCGGAAACCATCCGGCAGAGGTTGCGGTAACCGGTGATGTTCTTGCAAAGCAGAACCAGGTGATGGGAGGCTTCTGAGGAACCGCGGGCATTGCCCTTGTCGAAACGCGAACCGGGGGCGACATAGACTTCGGAGCCGATGATCGGTTTGATTCCGGCTGCGTGGGCCTTGTTATAGAACTCGATGGCACCGAACATGTTGCCGTGATCGGTGACGGCCACCGCCGGCATCTTGAATTCCTTGGCGCGATTGATCAGATCGGGGATCTTGATGGCGCCGTCAAGCAGGCTGTACTGACTGTGGAGATGCAGATGTACGAAGTTCGAATGTTCCATGGGGTCGCTTCACACCGGGCTTAAAATTAGAGAACCCTGTCGATAGGGCTGGAATATAAACAAAAAAACCGATATCGCGAACGTTGTCAGGTTGCGATGACCGGTTTCTGGAGGCGCTGAGGACGGGATCTTACCACTGCCCCGGTCAAAAGGTCAAGAAGACTGTCCACCGAGCGGTTCGACACCGAACCCTTTAAGCATATCGGTGAGCAGGATCAGCGGCAGGCCGATCAGGGCGGTATAGTCGTCACCCTCCATCTTCTCCATCAGGGCGATGCCAAGCCCCTCGATCTTGAAGGAGCCGGCGCAGTCGAGAGGATGTTCGCGGGCGACGTAGTCGGCGATCTGTTCCCGGGTCAGCTTGCGCAGAGACACCGAAAAGGTCGCCACCTCCGTTTCCGTCTTGTCCGTGGCGGTGTCGATGACGGTAACACCGGTGTAAAAGGTGTGACAATGGCCGGACATCTCGCGCAGCTGCTCTTCGGCCCGCTCTGCGGTGCCGGGCTTGCCAAGCACCTTCCCCCTGGCATTGACGAACACCTGGTCGGAGCCAATGATGATGGCATTGGGATATTTTTCGGTCAGACTTTTCGCCTTGTGGTAAGAGAGGTGCTTTACCTGCAGCTCCGGGGAGACCTCGGGATCGATCGTCTCCTCAAAGAGCGGTGCGGCAACCTGAAAAGGGAGACCCAATTGACGGAGGAGCTGCAGACGGTAGGGGCTGGTCGAGGCCAGAACGAGGGTGCGCATAGGCAGATATCCTGATCACAAAGAGTTGCCCTGTTTTACCCCAGCGCCGGACGAATTGCAAGACATCATGCCCCCCCCGGCACCTCATGCCACGGCAGTCCAGCAAACCGAGTCTTCCTTGACCCGCGGGCAGGAATGCGGTTCGCCATAGCGGTGGTCCCCCTGGCGCTGGGCACCGGCTTCGGCCCCGAGCCATCCCGACTCAAAGCTCGCGGCGACCTCGATGATCGACAGCCTGACCTCGTCGATATCGACCTGACGGTTGAAGGCGGAAAACCCGTCGTCCCCCAGCCATTGATCGACGAAGACCACCTCCCCGACCTCCCCGATATCGACCAGCACCTCTCCTTCGTACTGCCCGTTGCCGATGGTGCCGGAAAGGGAGTATCCTCCCCTTTTGCCGATTCGAGTCTTCTCGACTTTTTCTACATCGAAATACAAAGCACTGCCGTTTTCATCAGTCACATTCAGCCAGACCATGTCAGACCTCCACTTGAAAGGATTATCGTCTATTGACAGGCTAGCCCGGCCTCGTGACAGAATATGACACACAGGTGCAATAAAAAGAGATTCACCCTGCCGGCGCAGCACAGCGATCGGCTGCCTGGCGCAGGCCTTCGGCGAACTCGCGTCGCAGCGACTCCGGCTCAAGAACCTCGACATGGGGTATAAAGGAATAGAGCCAGGCCAGGATCTCCCTCTTGCCGCCGGCCTGGAAGTCGAGAACAAGGGAGCCGTCAGCCTGCAGATCGACGACCTGGGTCGGATGCCAGACCCGCTCCTGAATCAGGTAGGCGATCTCCGGACCGAAACGCACCCGGATAGGCATCGCCTGTTCATGCACCAGGCCGAAACCGCTGCCGGTGAGGTCGTCGGCCCGAAAATCCTCGGGAACCTCGAAGCGTTCCTTGCAGAGATCGACCTTCTGTACGCGGTCGACGAGAAACAGGCGCAGACCGTCGCGGTTATGGGCCCAGCCCCCGAGGTAAAGGGAGTTCTGAAAAAAGATCAGGGTATAGGGATCGAAAAGATATTCTTCGGCCTGCCGTTTGGGGGGCGCGTAGATGATGCGGCAGCGGACCTGCTTCAGCAAGGCCTCGCGCAGGGCTTCGAGAATCGCTCTCTGTTGGCCATAATCCCTCTGCCCCTGAAAAAGGGGTGCCGAGGTCGAGGCCAGTCGTTCGAGGTGGGCGACGCTTCGCGGCGGCAGACTGGAACGGATGCGCCCGAAAATGGCGTGGAGGTCATCCTGAAACGGGGTGCCGCGCAGAAAGGAAAGCTGCCCCCGACACAGGTAGAGGGTCATCAGTTCCTGCAGCGAAAAGGTGATCGGCGGGATCTCCTTGAACTCGGAGATGAACCGGTGGAGCACCGTGCCATCCGGCTGGGTCTCGCTGGTCAACGGATAGCCGGCCTCCTCGATCGCTTCAAGGTCGCGATAGACGGTGCGCCTTGACACCTTGCATTCCTCGGCCAGTTCATCGACCGTCGCCCCGTAGCGGGCCTTGAGAATACGGATCACGTCGACCAGCCGTGCCGCCTGGCTGTATTTTTTTGGCGGCTTACCCGGTTTTTTCGTGGGGACACTCTTCAAGCCGGACACGACATCCCCCTTCTATTCGTCTTTGTACCAGGTGTACTTGTGGGCCTTGCCACGCACTTTATCACTCGGATACTTGCTGATGTTTTTGGCCATCTTGGCCTTGACCGTCTGGGAAAGGTCGAGATTAAGCGCATTGGCCATCGACAGCGAATAGATCACGATGTCCGCCAGCTCTTCGCCGATGTCATGAAGGGCCGAGTCGGGCAGGTCTTTGGACTGCTCGACGGTCAGCCACTGGAAGTGCTCCATCAGTTCGGCAGCCTCGATGGCAATCGACATGCTGAGATTTTTGGGGGTGTGAAACTGCTCCCAGTCCCGTTCGCGGACAAAATTCTCCACCTGTTCCTTGAGCTGCTGCAGAGTCGTTTCGCGATCGTTCATCATCTGCCCTCCTTTAAATCGCTGCGGCAAAAAGACCATGGCCCCAAAAAGAGCCTGGCCCAAAAAGCAAAAAGCCGCCCGGCGGATGCAGGCGGCTTTTCGGTTATTCCCACTCGATGGTTGCGGGCGGCTTGCTGGAGATGTCGTAGGTGACGCGATTGATCCCCTTGACCTCGTTGATGATCCGGCTGCTGATATGAGCCAGCACATCATAGGGCATCGGGTACCAGCCGGCGGTCATGAAGTCTTTGGTTTCAACGGCGCGCAAGGCGACGACATATTCGTAGGTGCGACCGTCCCCCATAACGCCGACGCTCTTGACCGGCAGAAAAACGGCAAACGCCTGGCTGATTTTGTCGTAATGACCGGTGCGGTAGAGCTCCTCGATGTAAATGGCATCGGCGTGGCGGAGGATATCGGCGTACTCCTTCTTGACCTCGCCCAAAATGCGCACCCCAAGTCCCGGGCCGGGAAAGGGATGCCGCCAGACCATGGCATGGGGCAGGCCGAGTTCTTCACCGATCGCCCGCACCTCGTCCTTGAAGAGTTCACGCAGCGGCTCAAGGAGCTCCAGCTTCATGTAGTCGGGAAGACCGCCGACGTTGTGATGGCTTTTGATGTTATGGGCCTTGCCGGTTTTGGCCCCGGCCGACTCGATCACGTCAGGGTAGATGGTCCCCTGGGCCAGCCACTTGGCGTCGGTGAGCTTGTTCGACTCCTCCTCGAAGATATCGACAAACAGCCCGCCGATAACCTTGCGTTTCTTCTCGGGGTCCGCCTCGCCGGCCAGCCCTTCAAGAAAGCGGTCCTCGGCGTTAACACGGATGACCTTGACCCCCATGTTTTCGCCAAAGGTCGCCATCACCTGATCCCCCTCTCCGAGGCGCAGCAGACCGTTGTCGACAAAGACGCAGGTCAACTGATCGCCGATGGCGCGTTGAATCAGTGCGGCGGCCACCGAGGAATCGACCCCTCCGGAGAGCCCGAGAATCACCTGATCGCTGCCGACCTGCTCGCGAATGCGGGACACCGCATCCTCGATGATCTGACCGGGGGTCCATTGGCCGCTGCAGCCGCAGATTTTGCGGACGAATGTATCGATCAGAATTTCGCCGCGGGGGGTGTGGTTGACCTCCGGATGAAACTGCACCCCGTAAAGGTTGCGATCGACATTCTGGATGCCGCAGACCGGAGCGTTGTCGGTCCCGGCAATCACCTCGAACCCGGCCGGAACTTTTTCGACATGATCGCCGTGGCTCATCCAAACCGGGCTCTTGCCTTCGACGAAAAAGCTGTCGAACAACGGACCGGGGGTGCCTTGAGCGAGCAGTTCGGCGTGACCGAACTCACGTTTGCCGGCCGGTACAACCTCGCCGCCGAAATGACGGCTCATCAGCTGCATGCCGTAGCAGATGCCGAGCACAGGAATTCCCAACTCGAAAAGCTCCTCGGCAATTGCGGGGGCGTCTTCTTCGTAGACCGACTTGGGTCCGCCGGAGAGGATAATCCCCTTGGCCCCGAACGCCTTGATCTCGGCGAGGTCCATATCGAAGGGGTGCAGCTCGCAGTAGACATGAGCCTCGCGCACCCGACGAGCGATCAGCTGGGTATACTGGGAACCGAAATCGAGGATAAGTATCTTTTCGCTGTGAATGTCCTGAGACATAAATTCTCCTGAAAAATAGCAAGGAGCAAAAAGGAGGTCATGGGGCAGTAATAACAACGTCCCCAGTCGCCTCGCTCCTCGCTCCCTGCTCTTTACGCCTTTATCGATTAACTGCCGCGCTCGACCCGATAGTTGGGCGCTTCGTGGGTGATGTTCACGTCATGTACGTGCGATTCGCGCAGGCCGGCATTGGTGATGCGGATGAACTGGGCCTTTTCCTGCAGATCCACGATGGTGCGGCAGCCGGTGTAGCCCATACCGGCCCGCAGACCGCCGAGAAGCTGGTGGATGTTGTCGGAGAGGCTGCCGCGATAAGGAACACGCCCCTCGATCCCTTCGGGTACCAGCTTGACGTCGTTATCGACATCCCCCTGGAAGTAGCGGTCCTTGCTCCCCTGCTTCATGGCGCCAAGGCTCCCCATGCCCCGATACGATTTGTAGGTACGCCCCTGGTAGAGGATCGTTTCGCCGGGGGACTCTTCGGTGCCGGCAAAAAGGGACCCGATCATGATGATATCGGCGCCTGCGGCGATCGCCTTGGGCAGTTCCCCGGAATACTTGATGCCACCGTCGGCGATCAGCGGAATGCCTGCCTTGCGCGTCACCCTGGCCACGTCGGAAATTGCGGTAATCTGGGGGACTCCGACTCCGGCGACAACACGGGTGGTGCAGATCGACCCGGGACCGATGCCGACCTTGACGGCGTCTGCGCCGGCCTCGATCAGCGCTTCGGCTGCCGCGGCGGTGGCGATATTGCCGGCAATCACCTGCAGGTCGGGATATTTTTTCTTGGTCTCGGCAACCGAATCGATAACCCCCTGGGAGTGACCGTGGGCGGTATCGATAATGACGGCATCGACACCGGCTCCGACCAGGGCGGCCAGGCGCTCGTCGATATCCCCGCCGACGCCGACCGCGGCACCGACCCGCAGCCGGCCGATTTCGTCCTTGCAGGCGTTGGGATACTTGCGGACCTTTTCAATATCCTTGATGGTGATTAGCCCTTTGAGGGCGAACGCGTCATCGACCACCAGCAGCTTCTCGATGCGATGTTCGTGCAGGTGCATCTTGGCTTCTTCCAGTGTTGTCCCCGGGGGAACGGTGACCAGTTTATCCTTGGTCATCACGTTAGAAATCGGCTGATCGAGCTGGGTTTCAAAACGCAGATCGCGGTTGGTCAGAATACCGACCAGCTTGCCATCCTTGGTGATCGGCACCCCGGAGATACGGTACTTTTTCATCAGGGCCAGGGCTTCGTAAATCTTCTGCTCGGGATGCATGGTAATCGGATCGACGATCATCCCGCTTTCCGATTTTTTAACCTGATCGACGACAAGGGCCTGCTCGGCCGCTGTCATGTTCTTGTGAACTATCCCCAACCCGCCCTCACGGGCCATGCAGATCGCCGTACGTGCTTCGGTAACCGTATCCATGGCTGCTGAAAGCAGGGGAATTTTCAGCTTAATGGTTTTTGTGAGGTTAGTGGTAAGGTCGACCTCTTTGGGCAGAACGGTCGAGTGGGCGGGGATAAGCAATACGTCGTCGAAAGTAAGACCTTCGCGGATCTCGGGATCCAGCATCACCAGCTCCTTTTGAAAGGTTTATATGGTACATTTCGGGCAAAATATTAATCGGTGATTCTAACCAAGTGCCGGGGCATGAGTCAAGACCAAAACCGGCTTTCAGAAGGACATTTCACCAGAAGCAAAGCAGACGCTCCGTATACGAAACGTCTGCCCATTAAAGCTTCCTATCCCTGCCGCCCTGCACCTCAGCTGGGAATAAACTGATTGCGATTCTCAATGCGGTAGACCAGCCCGGCCAGCAGACGAATGGCATTCTGCAGATCTTCAAGCGACAGCATCTCGACCGGCGAGTGCATGTAGCGAATCGGCACGCTCACCAGGGCAGCGGCGACCCCTCCGCGGGTGAGCTGCATGACGTTGGCGTCTGTTCCGGTCGCCCGGGGAGCCCCCATGACCTGATAGGGAATGCCCTCCTCCTCGGCAGTGGCCACCAGCAACTTGAACAGAGCCGGGTTGATGTTGGCCCCGCGGGCGATAATCGGCCCCTTGCCGACTTTGAACTCCCCAATCTCTTTCTTGTCCATTTCAGGGTAATCGGTGGCGAAGCCGACCTCCACCGCGATGCCGACATCGGGATTGACCCCGTAGGCGCTGGTGGTCCCTCCGCGCAGGCCGATCTCTTCCTGAACGGTCGAAACCCCGTAAAGATCGACCGGGGCAGGCTCCCGTCGACGAACTTCACGAAGGACCTGGGCGACGATAAAAGCCCCCATCTTGTCATCGAATGCGCGGGAAATCACCCGGTCGCCCTGCAAACGTTCCAGCCCGACGGCGAAAGTAGCCGGGTCGCCGATGGCGACCAACTCTTCCGCCT
Organism: uncultured Desulfuromonadales bacterium; assembly: GCA_945787285.1. GTDB lineage: Bacteria > Desulfobacterota > Desulfuromonadia > Desulfuromonadales > Trichloromonadaceae > CALZIC01. Next base: position 21,645 of record CALZIC010000009.1, on the reverse strand, counting down.
CCTCGCGGCTGCTGCAGCCGATATCGATAAACTGACTTTTAAATTTAATGACAGTATCCCGATCCTTGGCCTCGATCATGTGAATCGGCTTCTTTCCGATCACACCGGGAACCGGGCCGCCCGCGGCGTGCACGAGAACCCTCTGCCCGGCGGTCAGGTGGGCGTCGACCCCGCCGATGGGCGAAAAGAAGAGAAATCCGTCATCGTCAATGTACTTGATCATAAAACCGATCTCGTCGCAGTGCCCGGCCATCATCACCCGGGGACGGTCTTCCCCCTCGCCATCGACGCGGGAGATCACGTTGCCCATCACATCGGTGCGGATCTCATCGGCCACTCCTTCGAGTTTGCGGCGGATGATCCGCTGGGCCGGCTGCTCGTAACCCGAGGGGCTCGGCGCCTCTACCAGCTCTTTCAAAAATGCAAAATCCTGATCGTTCATTCAAATATCCTTCAAATTAATATAATAGAGCTTAAAAGCTTATGGGGGACACGGATCAAATCTGATGGTCGCGGATTTAAAAACCTAAAAAATTCTACATTGTATTATCTGGCAGTAGGGTGGGCTGTGCCCATCAGTTATTAAGCCAGAACTCGACCCTCTCGAAGGCGGTGGGCGCAGCCCACCCTACCAACTGAGAGAGCGAAGCGAACGGGCGTGAGAATGATTTTGACCATGATCTACAAGTCAAAGAATCACTTCAAAGCGCGGGCCACCAGCGCCTCGGAATTCTTCATGCACTCCTCGAACTGCTGCTCGGAAAGCCCCGCCCCCAGGGCGATTTTCATTGCCATCTCCTGCGACACCTGATCACCCGGTGCGTGGGCATCGTTGTTGACCACCATTTTCGCTCCGGCCTCAGTTGCCAGCTTGGCGACATGGCCGTTGGTCAACGAATGCCCCTTGCGGGTGGTGATCTCGAGACACACCCCGAGTTCTGCCGCCCGTGCCACATCCTCAGCGGAAATCAACCCGGGATGGGACAGAATATCGACGCCTGCCTCGATGGCCGCACGGTTGGTGCCGGGGGCCACCGGCTCGACAATCGTCTCTCCGTGGCAGACAATGAGCCGCGCTCCAAGAGAACGGGCCTCCTGCGCCGCTTCGGCGATCGCCGCGGGAGGAATGTGGGTCAGTTCGATGCCGGGGATGACCGTCAACCCCCAGGCCTCCCCAAGTTCGGCAGCCACCCTGACAATGCGCGGGATGATCAGATCGAAATTGGACCGGTCTCCATGATCGGTAATGGCAATGGCGCGGTAACCGGCCACGGCGGCGCGGCGGGTAAGTTCAGCGGGGATCAATTCGCCGTCACTGAATAGGGTGTGCATGTGCAGGTCGATCATAGTTCCTCCCTGACTGTACTCGAACGGTGAAATCGGCTGGCAAAATAGGCAAGCAGGGCGCGAAAGGACTGTCGGTCGCCGCGCTTGAGGGTAAATGTCCCTTTGCAGGGCGAATCAAAATTGACGAGTGCCACGGGAGCCCTGCCGCGGTACTTGAAAAACTCCTCGGCGGCCGACAGGGAACCGTCTCCAGCCAGCGAAACGACGCCGAAAAGACGGCGGCAAAAGGGCGTCCAGAGCGGACCGGTTTCTGCTGTTGCCGGAAGAGAGAAGAGGCGCAGTGAAAAGGTGTCGGTCACAACCAGGCGTCCGATATCGCCAAGACCGAGGCTGTCCTCCCCAAGAAGAAAGTCCTGGGACGGCTCAAATTCTGCAACGCCCTGAAGCGACTGCACAAATTGACCAACGTCTCCCGCCGTGGCGGCCAGCAGGATCAACTTGGCAGAGGCTTCTTCGAGCAAAGCATCCCGTTCTCCGAGATGATCCTTGATCGCGATGATCTCTTTGGAATCCAGCAGCGGGATGCGGGCCACATCGCAAGATTCGCCGTCACGCATTTCCTCCAGCACCCCCTTGTCGAGGAGGACTTTGAGAATCTGCAGAATCTCGAAATCGGACCGCGGGCAGTGATCGAGCAGATCCTTGACCTGTGGGTAATATTCGACCAGGACGATAATCTCCTGGGTGGCGGGCCGCATACCTCTCGGCAGCCGGTCGCGCGGAACCTTGAGACTCAAGTAGGTCTCGGGACGCGGAAGAACCCCCTGCTGGGCCACCATCTCATCGTACTGCCTCAAGCCCTCGATGATGAGATGATCGACCGGGTCGGTGATTTCAACCTCCACGTCCACCGCGCCGGGAGAAAACCAGAAATCCCCCTCTTCCCAGACGAGAAGACGGAAAAAGGCCTTTACCCCCTCGACCCGCCCGACCCGGGCGTTGACGACCCGCCCCTCGCGCATGAAGATGGTTCCGCGACGCGTCTCGGTGTTGAGAGAGAGAACCCCGTCCTTGCGGTTCACGCCGAGGACCTGGATCAGATCGACCAGGGAGATCTGATTGAGATTCCCCCGTATTTCCTTTTCCTGCTTGCCGACCTGCTCGGTGCGTTCGATCCGGTTGTAATGGTTGATGATCTGGGAAAAAAGCTGCTCGGAATTGAACGGCCTGGGCATGAACCGATCCTTGTGCCTGCGGAATCCGTCGACCTCTTCCCCTTCGTGGCCGATAAAGAAGAAAGCGATCTTCTCGGTACGCGGATTGGCCAGGAGAATCTGAATCAGGCGGGGCGCCGGCAGCAGCGGGATGTCGGTGTCGAGCACCATCAGGTCGGGGAACAGGGAAAGGGAGAGTTCAAGGGCCCGTGCTCCGTCGGAGCAGAGGTGGATATCGAGCCCCTGCTGGGCGAGGAGCGGCTCCATTTCGGCGAGATCTTCCCGTGCGCTCGCCAGGATGATTTTTTTGGACAGCAGAGGCATGGCCCACCTTAGATCTGCGCCTGGAGCTGATACTGCTCCTGGAGCTTGGTTATCATATTTTCAACAAAATAGAAATCCGAGGTATGAAATCCTACCAGTTCATCCCCCCTGCGGCGGGCAAACATGGCATAGGCGTAGTCCTCGTTCAGGTAAAGGAGAAAAGGGATTTTCTCGAACCTCTCGGCGTCGATGTATATGGCCACGATTCGCTGATAGTCCCAGGAGGTCCTTTTTGAGCCGCCGAGCAGAAACAGGGAGGTGGCCGACTTTTCCAGGCCATCGATGTAACGAAGCGACTTCCGAACCCGCTCGAAGTCACCGCAGCCCCGGTAGATAATGCCCCGCACCCGGCTCGACTCGACGACCTCACGGCAGAAGGCGCGCATCATCTCATCAAGACGCCCTGCCGGCATGCGGAAATAGCGGCAGCGCAGCCCGTATTCGTGCTTGGCCAGAGCCTCCGAAACCTTGGCCCCGCCATCGGTAAACTGGTAGTCCTGCGGAGTCCCCAACAGGCGGCCGACAATATTCCAGAACGGCGCATCGACCAGGTCGGCCCGATGAAAAAGGCTGTGGTTGAGGGCGGAAAGCCTCTGAGTCGCCGCCTGGCTGAGGTCTTCAAACGTCTGACCGTCGGTGGGAAAAGAGGCGGAGCGCATGTAAAGCTCTATGGGATGGCTCTTCTTCAGATCGCTGACCGACAACGTCCCTTTCAGGGCCTTGCGAATACGCTTCTGGGCGACGAGGGATCCCCAGTAGTCGGTTTCGGGCAGGAGGATATGATATTCGTCAGGAGCGGCCATGGCCATGATGTCGGCATCGCGCAGCGCTGAATTGACCGTTTCGATCAGGCGCCCCATCGCATCGTCGATTTCCCGATGAAGAAAACGGTTGGAGAGTTCCTGGTAATTGTCGATGGTCAGCCGGACAAAGGAGAGGTTGCGACCGTAGCGACGGGCCTTGTTCAGCTCCTTTTCGGTATGGTCGCGGTAAAAGGCCATATTATAGGCCTCTTTGCGGGGGACACGTAGACTGTTCTGCTCCATGCTGCGCAGCAGCAGAACATTGTTCAGGGCGCTCGAGGCAAACTCCCCGACCGTGGCAGCCACCTTGAGATCAGTGCGGTTGAAGGACTCTCTGCCGGCCGGGGCCTCAACCCGTATCAGCGCCAGCGGGTCCATGCCGGAAAGGAGTGGAAGCCACAGGGAAGCCCCCTGATTGATCAGCACCGGTTGACCGCTCAAAAGGATGCGCCGCTCCGACTCCGACGGCTGAAAAACTTCCTCCCCGGCCCCCAGGCGAACCAGCCCGCGACGACACCTGAGACGAAACGGTGTCCCCCCATACGCCGGAAGCCACAAGGCCCCCCCTTCAGCTTGAAGCAGCTCCATCAAGGTGTCGAGAACCAGATCGCCGAGGCGGTCGAGGTCATGAACTTTCAGAAATCCGAGACATTTCTGATAATAGGCCAGGGTCAGATGGTACTCGATATTCTCATCGAGCAGCTTTTTATGTTCAAGGCGCACCGACTGTCGAAACAGGGTCTTGTTGACCAGCAGCAGGAACTCTTCGGGATTAACCGGCTTGAGGATATATTCGGAGACTCCCCCCTTCATGGCCTCGACCGCGGCCGCCACTTCCTGCTGCGCGGTGACGACGACGATATCCTGCGAGGGGTTGAAGCGTCGGATGCTCTCGGTGAGCCCCTCCCCTCCACCGTCACAGGCCAAGTCGGCGATCACCAGATCGAACTCTTCACGGCGCAGGGCGGCCAGAGCGGCCTTTCCGGTGGCGGCGGTTCGAACGTAATAGCCGTCGGTGCCGAGCAGTTCCTGGTACAAGGTCCGTGACTGCGGCTCCCCGTCTATCGCTAGGATGCGCCCTTTGGCCATGAAGTCTCCGTAGTCGTCTGATTAATTCATCCGTAGACGAAATGATCGGCCCCCTCCCGCACACATGGCGAAAAGGGACCGTACCTCAAAAACATCGCGCCCACTGCGTTTCAAAAAGAGCCGGGAACCAATTCGCCGAGATGCGAGTTGCGGTAGGCTTTCACAATGCGAACCGGGACGATCGTTCCGACCAGGTCCTTGCCCCCCTCGAAGTTGACGATCCGGTTCCAGGTGGTTCGTCCGAACATCTGCCCGTTCCCCTGGCGGCTTTCCCCTTCGACCAGCACCGACAGCTCCCGACCGATATCCCCTTCGCGCCACTGCCGGCAGGTCTCTTCCTGCAGGGCCAGCAGCCGGTCAAAACGCCCCTGCCTCACCCCCGGATCGAGATCATCGGCGAGATCGGCAGCGGCCGTGCCCGGGCGCCGCGAATAGAGAAAGGAGAAGACATCGGTGTAGCGGACCTCTTCCATCAGGGTCAGCGTGTCATTGAAGTCCTCTTCGGTCTCTCCGGGGAAGCCGACGATGATGTCCGAGGTCAGGCGGATATCGGGGCAGACCTCCTTCAGGCGCCGCACCTTGCCGAGATACTGCTCGCGGGTGTAGCCGCGATTCATCGCGCTCAAAATCCGGTTCGAACCGCACTGAACCGGCAGATGCAGATGATGACACAACTTGTCCAGCGTTCCGAAACAGTCAATCAACTCATCGGAGAGATCCTTGGGGTGCGACGTGGTAAAGCGAATCCTTTCGATGCCTTCGATGGCATGCACCTCGGTCAGCAGCCGGGCAAAAGAGAGTTCGCCGTCCTCCTTGCAACCGTAGGAGTTGACGTTCTGACCGATCAGGGTCACCTCTTTCACACCCGATTCGGACAGGGCCCCGATCTCCGACAGGATCTCACCGCTGGGCCGGCTCAGTTCACGGCCGCGAACAAGGGGGACAACGCAATAGGAACAGAAGTTGTCGCACCCCTGCATGACGGTGACAAACCGGGTCGTCGCGTCTCCAGCGGTCCGTGCGGGGAAAAGCTGAAGTCGCGTATCACGGTCGAGAAAATCGGTCTCGTGGCACCGGGTACGGTTTTCTTCCACATTCCGTACCAGCTCGGGGAGCTTGTGCACGTTATGAGTTCCGAATACCAGGTCGAGATAACCGATTTTCTCGAGGAGTCGTTCCCCCTCCTGCTGGGCGACACACCCCCCCACGCCGAGAATGATTGCGGGATTTTCGTCCTTTAATGGCTTGAAACGGCCGAGATGACCGTAAACCTTGCGTTCGGCCTTATCACGAACCGCGCAGGTGTTGAGCAGAATCAGCTGGGCACCGGCGGCCGCTTCTACCTGCCGGTAACCGGCGCCATTGAGCAAGTCGACGATCCGTTCCGAATCGACGACGTTCATCTGGCAACCGAAGGTCTCCAGATAGAAAGTCTTTTCCATATACACGCAACAACTTCCTTTTTTTTGGATTTAAGTTTAACTTTAAATGAAAAGTGTACTCAGTCGGCGGGGGTAAAGTCAAACGTTAAAGGACCAGGCCGCACGAGAGTGATTCAGACCGTGCGGATTGTGCAGTCGATGCCGTTTGCCTCAAGAGCATCTTCCAATAGCCGGGTCATCTGGCGGGGGTACTCGATACAAGAAACGACCAGGGAGCGCTCGCCGCCACCTGAGCACAGATGAACGGTTCCAAGCTCCGCCCCTAAAGGCCGAACCCTGAAATAGGCAAGATCATCGAGAGGCATCTGCTCTACCCTGCAACGAAACAGCCCTTTCTGCACCAGGACCCTGCGGTCGGTAACCGCGTAAAACACTTTTTCCCACTCGATCCGAGCAAGAAAAAGGTGCCCGATCGCCAGGTACAGGCCGACCAGCACAAAGGGGATCGGCACCCAGAAGACCAGCGGCGTATCGTAAACCGCCTTGAGTTGAAGCCCGACCGACTCCCAGTAAAGAGCCAGCACAAGCAGCAGGAACCCGAGCATCGAGTGCTTCCAGTTGCGAAAGGTGAAGGCGCGGGGCGCGGGGCGTCCCTCCCAGCGGATCATTTCCGATTCATCCAGGTAACCAGACCAGTCCATCATCGACCCTCCAGTGCATTAATCCGCCGGGCAGCGGCCTGACCGAGCTTGCCCCGGGGATCGGCCTCGGCAACCTGCCGGTAAAGAGCCAGGGCATCATTCTGCCTCCCTACCCCCTCATACCCTTCCGCCAGAAGGTAGGCTCCCTGCAGGGTCGGAAGAAGGGTCATGCTCTTTTCAAGCTGGCCAACCGCCTCCTGGGCGTTTTCCTGCTGCAGGTAGATGTAGCCCAGGCCGAGACGGGAATTGTAATAGTTCGGGTCTAGCTGAACCGCCTTGGCCAGATGAAGACGTGCCGAGCGGACATCTCCGGATTTCAGGTAGGCCGTTCCCAGGCCGGTAAGGATCAGGGCCTGGTCCGGAGCCGCAGCCGCTGCCTGAAGATAGGCTGCGACGGCGGCCGACAGGTTTCCCTGACCTTCAAGGCGGCGCGCTTCGTCGTAAAGATCATACCCCTCCGAAGTCTTGTCCAATTCGGCAATAGCGCCCTTCAACGCAGAACCGTTGAGTCGAGCTCCCGGGTCGGCCGCCACTCCGGCATAGCGGCTGGCAATATACGCCCTGTTGGCCTCGAGGCGTTCCTTCGAAAAAGGGTGGGTGCGAAAAAGGCCAGTCACCCAGCTCGGGTCAGATCCCCCCTCGAGCTTGCGATAAAAGAATTCCTGGAGCTGCACCGCCCCTTGCGGGTTGTACCCGGCGCGAACCATGTAATCGATACCGATCCGGTCAGACTCCCGCTCCTGCTCCCGACTGTAGGAACGGTCGAGCATTCCGGCTGCAAACTCGCTGGCCTGCCGGGTCAGGGGTCCGTAGGCACTCTCTCCGGTCACCCCGGAGACAATGGCCAGGGTGGCATCGAGCAACGCCCCCCTCTGCATTCCCTGCACCGAATGGCGGGCATCGACATGGGCGACCTCATGACCGAGAACAGCGGCAAGCTGAGCCTCATTTTCAAGATTAACCAGCAGTCCTCGGGAGATGGCGATGTACCCGCCAGGGACGGCAAAGGCGTTGGGCGATGAATCGTTGACGACCTTAAAACTCCAGGGCAGTGCGGGACGGGAACTGTACTGCGCCAGCTTGGCACCTACGGCCTGCACGTAGGATTCGAGCCTGGCCTCTGGATAGGCGCCCCCCATCTGCTGCAGGGCGCTGGGAAACGATTTTTTTCCAAGCTCCACTTCCTGCGCATCCGTCACCTGAAAAAGCGACAGCTCCCTCTTGCCGGTCACGGGATTAACTGCACAGCCGGCCAGAAGCAAAAGAAGAAGCAGGGAACAGACTATGTGGCTGAAATAAGAAGTACGCATCGGGACAACCTCCATTGAGGACATCTGCTACCAGAAATGGGACCTTCCGTCAATTCTAATTATGCCAGCCCTTCGCTCCGCCCGCGAGTCGCAAAGACAAGTTTTCATCCTCGCCATCTTTTTTCTAGCCTTTGTGGTTATTTTGCTTTATGGTGGTAAGGTTTTGGCAAAACATACGGCCGACACGAACATCGCTATTATCGCCCACGTTGACCACGGAAAAACCACCCTGGTCGACGCCATGCTCATGCAGTCCGGCATTTTCCGGGATAACCAGGTCATTACCGAGAGGGTGATGGACAGCAACGATCTTGAAAAAGAGCGCGGCATTACCATCCTTTCCAAAAACCTGTCGATTCATCACAACGGGCTCAAAATCAACATCGTCGACACCCCGGGCCATGCCGACTTCGGCGGCGAAGTCGAGCGTATCCTGAAAATGGTCGACTCGGTGCTGCTGCTGGTCGACGCCTTTGACGGCCCGATGCCGCAGACCCGCTTCGTGCTCAAAAAGTCTCTCGATTTGGGCATCAAGCCGATTGTCGTCATCAACAAGATCGACCGTCCCGGTGCGCGCCCCGAAGCCGTGGTTGATATGGTTTTCGACCTGTTCTGCGAACTGAATGCCGATGAGGAGCAGCTTGACTTTCCCATCGTCTATGCCAGCGCCAAGAACGGTTACGCCAAACGCGAACTGGAAGAGGAATCCGACAACCTGGAGCCTCTCTTCAAAATGATCGCCGAGAGGGTAGCACCACCGGTAGCAGACGTCGACGCCCCCTTCCAGATGCTGGTCACCACCATCGCCTACAACGATTACATCGGGCGCATTGCCACCGGAAGGATCGCCAACGGCACCGTCAAGGCAGGGGAAACCGTTGCCCACATCGACAAGGAAGGCAAGACCACCAAGTGCCGCATCAGCAAACTGCTCGGCTACGAGGGTTTCAACCAGATTGAGGTCGAAAGTGCTGTTGCCGGCGACATCGTGACGATTGCCGGTTTCGATGAGATCAGCATCGGCGAAACTCTCGCCTCGGCGACCAATCCTGTCGCCCTCCCCTACCTCGCCATCGACCAGCCGACCCTGTCGATGAACTTCATGGTCAGCGACTCTCCCTTTGCCGGAAAAGAAGGGAAATTCGTCACCAGCCGCAACATCCGCGACCGGTTGACCAAAGAGCTTCGCACCAACGTGTCGCTGCGGGTCGAAGACACGGACAACACCGACACCTTCAAGGTTTCCGGACGCGGAGAACTGCACCTTTCGATCCTCATTGAAAATATGCGCCGCGAAGGCTTCGAACTCTCGGTATCCAAGCCCGAGGTCATCTTCCGCGACGTCGACGGCGTCAACTGCGAGCCGATGGAATACCTGGTCGTCGATGTTCCCGAGGAACACCAGGGGACGGTCATCGAGAAGCTCGGCACCCGCAAGGCGGAAATGGTTTCCATGCAGCCTATGGACGGCACCAACCGCATCGAGTTCGTCATTCCGGCACGTGGTCTGATCGGTTTCCGTACCGAGTTTCTGACCGACACCCGCGGCACAGGCGTCATGAACCACACCTTTCACGAATACGCCCCCTATAAGGGCCCCATAACGGGACGCAAGAACGGCGTACTCATCTCCGTCGACAGCGGGGATACGGTCGGCTATTCCCTCTTCAACCTGCAGGACCGCGGCATCCTCTTCCTCTCTGCCGGCACCCCCGTCTACGAGGGGATGATCATCGGCCAGCACGCCAAGGACAACGACCTGGTGGTCAACGCCTGCCGCGGCAAGAAGCTCACCAACGTCCGCTCATCGGGAACCGACGAGTCGACCAAGTGCTCGCCGCCGACCATCCTCTCCCTGGAGCAGGCCCTCGAATACATCGCCGATGACGAACTGGTTGAAGTTACCCCCAAGTCGATTCGCCTGCGCAAGCGGTACCTTGACGCCAACGATCGCAAGAAGGCGGAGAAATCCCGCAAATAGTTTTTACGCGATAATCTGACAGCAATACATAAAAGCCCCGGTCTCCGGGGCTTTTTTTGTACCTGACCCCGTGCTATCGGGGCGGTAAAATGTGAACGCGTCCCACCTGAACGAGTGGGTCGACAAACCTGAGACGCACCCGCCGGTTCGTCGGTGACTCATTGAACGCCCATCCAGGTCAATGGCTTGCACTCTTGCCCGACCAATTCTCACCGATCCAGACAATACATAACCTTGTTACAAAACAACCCCATCTGTGCCCTGATGATTTTTTATTCCCTTACTGCCTGCCATACCCTCATATTTTTATGTAGTTTCTATAATGGTGGTTTATTTATGAAAAACCTTCACGATTACCATATGTTGAAATGTTTACCGTATACGTAAACAGCACAGATCCAAAAAGGCTATCAACAAACGATCTACACAGCAAAACAGATAAACATGTAACATATTGTTTTGGCAGACTTTTCTCAACTTTCACCCTTGTTTAAATGAAAAGAGAGGGGTATAGTCATATGCAAGTTCTTAAAACCATCCCGAATTCACTAACCACAAGAAGGAAAAGGAGAACAGAGATGGAGTGTCCCATCTGTAAAAACAAAACTCACGTGGAAGTCGATACCCATTCGGACGGTTTTGCGGAGAATCTTCAAGAATGCGGCGAATGCGGTGCGGTATGGACCAGAAAAGGGCAACGCTCCATCATCATTCACACTGTTGCGCAGGCGGCCGTCAACCACTGAAAACTCCCCACCTCTGAAAATTTAATATCGATGTGGCTCAGCCCTCTTCATACGCATCCCTGAAAAATCAGGGGCCCCCGGAAAACACACCGGAGGCCCCTTTTTATGTGACTCGCCATCGATATAAGAAAAGCGTTGCTCTATCGCGTGCCGCCGGCAACCTGCTCCAGAATCCGGTCGGCCAGCATTATCCCCAGTTCTCTACGGGCCTCCCTTTCAGCTTCGAGACCTGCCATCAGCTTCCTGCCGACCCGTGCGGGTGGAACTTCAAGCGAATATCCCTCTGCGGTTTTCGCTTTGATTTGGCATGAGACGAGGTACCACGGGAAACCGAGGTCGTCGACCCTGGTATCCACAACGACCGTCCCGGTCAACTGAAAGTTGGCGGCGAATGCGGGGACCAGCCGAACGCCATAGCCAGCTAACGCCCTGACCAGTTCCTTCTTAACCAGCCCTTCCCAGTCATTCGCGATGTGAATCTCCATTCCGACCCGGGCAGCCGATGAACCGGCCTGCCTGAGGACCATCGACCGCTGCTGAGGGACCCTGCCCTCAGTCGCCGAGGGCGACAGGGCCGTCAGTTGGGCTGTCAGCTCGTTCCTCCTCGGAATGGCCTGCGCGGCCCGCAGGTAGGCTCCCCACTGCCGAACCGGCCAGGGTGTTGTCGAGGCTTCGTACAGCGCGAACGAAATCTGCCGATCGGCCTCGTCTATTTTCTGGCTCAGCATGCTCTCGGCATCCTTGTTTTCGATCACCGCAAGGGCATAGTGCGCATTCAGATTCCTGTCATACCAGGTCTCGACAACCTTCCCTGCAGCCTCAAGGCTGCCAACCCGCTCCCCCCTGCCGCGAAACTCCTTGAAGAGTTCCACCATCGCCTGCTTCCTGGCCCACTCAAGATCCTGCCCAACCCCCACGCCGGCGGCAAAAACCCCCTGCTCAGGACCCGGCAAAACCCCGCGACTCCATTTCGGCGGTGAAACCGCGGCGCACCCCCACATCAGCAGCACAGTCAGACCAAAGCAGAGATTTGAATATCGCAATAGAATCCCTCGCAAGCCATTCCCCAAGAACCCGTCGAAAAACACTAACCAAAGTTAAATGGTACTAGGACAACCCGCAGTTCGCAATAATAAGCCCCATTTACACACTGATCTCGTGCAATTTTACAAATAAAGAACGCCGCAATCTCAGGCTGTCGCAGCGAAGCCATAGTCTCCCTCTCTATCGTTTGGCCCCAGTGGGATTCAGGGCAAAAAAGTGATCCTGCCCGATCAGGCAGAACCTTTTCGCTACGCGCCAAATCGATTTCTTTGCTCTCGCCCGACCTTTGATTGGTGCCCCACTCTGGACATGTACTCGAGTCCCTCCCCGCCCTAATCTGTAATGTGCACCTGCTGCAACGGGTGTTTAATCCCCGGCCTCAAAAAGAGGTATCATCGGCGTTATCGACCAAAACGACCGGACATCACAATTTGCCACTTGAAAATCACCGCCGTTCACACTATATTGTGGTGTTTCTAGACCAAATGAACGCAACGCCGAAAGATACAGGAGGGTACGTGGATCAGGAGTTAACTTCTAAAGAAAAAGCTGCCCTGCTCTCTATTGCCCGGCAAGCGATTATCGCATATGTCCAGAACGGTGAGGAGTATATTGAACCTCGCGAAGAAAAAGCCCTGAACATCCGCAGCGGCTGCTTCGTCACCATCAAGCAGCAGGGAGAGTTACGCGGGTGCATAGGAAACTTCCAGTCCGAGGCACCGCTTTTCAAAGAGGTCGCCGTGATGGCCAGGGCCGCAGCATCCAAAGACCCCCGCTTCTACCCGATGAAGGTCGAGGACCTGGAGGACTTTACACTCGAAATCTCGGTCCTTTCACCGCTGCACAAGGTTGAATCGATCGAAGAAATAGAGATCGGAAAACACGGGATATATATCGAGAAAAGCTACTACCGCGGAGTACTCCTTCCCCAGGTGGCGACAGAGCATGGCTGGGACCGAACGACTTTCCTCCGTCAGACGTGCGTCAAGGCCGGCCTCCCCACCGATGCCTGGGCTGCCGAGGACGCGGAAATCTATATATTCAGCGCTCAGATCTTCGGCAAAAAGTAAACGCCACTGCAGTCTGTCGTCATTCCAGAATAAAAAATGGGACGTCCATTACAGGATGTCCCATTTTTATTTGCACCCGACACGGACGATCAGGCCCAGATCCGATGGCAGGCGTTCATCGATTGCAGCAGAAGCGATCATGGATACTAACCCGAAAAAGAGAAATACTTGATCAACAGTTCCAACCTGGAAAGGTGGGTCAGCGAGATATCAAGGACCTGAAGCCCGGAGTCGAAATAATCTGGATTCGCCGCCGGCCGGCACCAGCGGCATTGGGCGTCGAATTCGACCTCGGTGGCGCCGGCAATTTCTCGAGGAAGGGTGATCTGCAGGCCATAGTTAGCCTCCGGGTCCAGGGGCCCTTCACTGACGACCATGATCCCTTCAGTGGTCAAGTCGACCAGGCGTCCAACGGTCTTTCCCCCTCCGCGATCCGTCACCTGAAGGTAGTATATCGATTGTTCCCGTTTGGCCTTGCGCAGCTCCCGATGATCTCCCATTCTAATCCTCCCTTGGCACCTTCGCCAGGCAACAATATGCCCCGATAAGGTCCTGGCTCGAGCGAGCAACTACACGAGATAGAAATCCGGCCCGACATTTCCGGTCAGAATTTGGCCAGGATGTCATCGAGCCTCCGCGCCGGCAGGGAAAAATGCCCCTCTTCGGCGACACGGCCTCTTCCCCCAAAGGGGCATCGCCACGCTCAGCCTTTATCGAGAAGGCCCTGCAGCTTGGCCAGTTTTTCATCGATGGCCGCCTCCACCTTTTCCGCACCGAGCATCCAGGTCAGCTGGCCGACCATCAGGGTCACGTCGGCCAGTTCGGAAATAATCTCCTCCTCGCCGACCCGGTCGCGCTTGAAATGCTTGAGCGCCGCGATCAACTCGGCGCACTCTTCCACCGCCTGGTCGTACTGGGCCTCCGCCCCCCACTTTTCAAGAGTGGCGCGGTAGATCTTTTCGTGTTTCATTCTCGGTCATTTCCGCCCGGCTCAGGCCATGTGCTTGAGATGGGCCAGTTCGTTTTTGTGGTAGATGTCGAAAAAGATCACGCTGTGGTCATCGACCTGTCGGCAGTGGGAACACTGCTCCTGCAGCTTGCGCTGTTCCTTGCGGCAGTCTTCGCACCAGTGGTAGATCAGACGGTAGTCGCGGCGGCCGACATACTTTTTCATGCGTCCATGATGCACCCCCACCATCCTGCCGTCGGCATCATTGGGATGATGAAGCAGACGATCGATAACATCGACGATGCGGCGATACCCGGGTGGATCGTGCTTTTTGATCTTTTCCAGGCGATGGCTGAAGCGGGGGTCGGGAACGTAGCGATAGGGTGTGCTCATTTCTCTCCCTCATTGCAATAAAGTGGGACAGCGCCAATCTATCACCCCTTCGCGCACCGGTCAACCTTGTGCCCTTGTCCCGCCGCGGCCCCCTGTGTTACCGTAGCTGAACTTGCAGCGCCCCCAAACACATGCCACCCGAGGGTTTCGGACGGCGGCTAACTCGATTGGCGAGACGGAATGACCATCCTGCACAAAACCCGATTCCTTCAAGTTGTCCTGGTCAGCTGCCTGCTGATAACCGCCTGCTCCGCCCCCACAAGGCGGGCGGCCGACCCTGCAGGCACTCTTCTGACGCCCCCTGCTGAAACGCCCTCCCAGCTTCAAAAACTGGGATACACCATTCAGGTCGGAGCCTTTTCCCGGCCTGACTACGCTCTTCGGCTGCAGGAAAAGCTGCAGAGCCAGGGGATCGATGCCTATCATTTTCTGCACGTATCGGGGCTGTACAAGGTTCGCTTCGGCAATCATGCCACCTATTCGGCAGCCCGCGCAGAGGCCGAAAGACTTCAGGGCCGGGGGGATATCGATACTTTTTTCATCGTTCTTCCCGAAGAACACACGGCGGCCAGAATTGCGCGCACCGGCAACGGAGACCTTCGCCGTGAACTTGTCTCCACCGCCCACCGCTACCTCGGCATCCCCTACCGCTGGGGAGGGACCACCGCCCAAGGGGGCTTCGACTGCAGCGGCCTGACCCTGGTCGTCTACCGGCTCAATGGCCTCAACCTCCCCCGTGTTTCGCGCGACCA
Source organism: uncultured Desulfuromonadales bacterium (assembly GCA_945787285.1). Lineage (GTDB taxonomy): Bacteria > Desulfobacterota > Desulfuromonadia > Desulfuromonadales > Trichloromonadaceae > CALZIC01. Next base: position 6,600 of record CALZIC010000009.1, on the reverse strand, counting down.
GTTTAAAGCCGGCCGTAATGTGCCGAAGTCCGACCTCAAAAAAGGGGACCTGGTCTTCTTCGCCACCAACGGCGGCAAGCGCGTCTCCCACGTCGGCATCTATATCGGCAACGGCAGTTTCATTCACGCCCCGCGCAAGGGCAAAACCGTCCGCATCGCCAGCCTCTCCACCCCTTTTTTCAAAAAGACCTACATGGGAGGGCGGACCTTCCTGTAAAGCGAGGTCATGACTCGCCCAGCTTGGGACTGTAATGCCGCTTCAGCCAGCTGCTCAGCCCGTCGAGGCCTGGAAACAGGACCCGCTCGGTAATGTTGGCCTGGTCGAGCTTGTCACGTACTTCCCACTTGAGTTCGGCGGGGATGATGATGCGCCGCCAGACATCGGGGTGCTGGTTCAACCAGCTGTCCACCGAATGGCGCGGGTCGGACATGATCGAAAAAAAGGCGAACTGGTTGACGATGCGGTCTTCCATCGACGGCGGTTCGAAAAAAAGGCCGAAGTCCTCCCGCCCCATCCCTTCGAGTTCTTCAAAGGAAGCCACCGAATCGACCAGCATTTCCACGGTAAAGACATTGGCCCCCTCCCGCTCCAGGGCGCTGCGAAGCGGCTTGGGCAGGCGCTGATGAGCCTGAACATAGTTCACGGCCCAGATCACCCCGTCCGTATTGAACTTTTCGATGTTGGCGGTGGCAAAATGCAAGGCCACAAAGGGGGAATAGGTCCAGTCGAGCAGCCGGGTCGGCAGGCCGAAATGCTGCGCCACCGAAAGCCAGTGCCAGAAGGTATCCCCCTCGGCGACGTTGCGATGGGCGTATTTTTTAAAATTCCGCAGGATATGGCGTTCGATATTGACAAAATTCCCGCCGAGACGGATCAAGGTCGTCTCCAGCGGATAGCGGGCGTCGGAAAGCCCTCGAAACGCATTTCGCGATCGGAATCGCCCGAGGTGGGGGCTCCACGAATCGCTGAAAAGCGCCTCCTGCAAATCGTTCCAACTGTCGACACGCACCTCGTTATCGGTCATCTCGCACCTCCCCGGTCATCATCCTGCCCACCAATCACTGGTCACTCTCAAGCCGGATCAGCCCCTCCTGGGCCACCGAAGCCACCAAAACCCCATCGCGACTGAAGATCGACCCCCTGGCCAAACCGAGGCCGCCGCAGGAGGACGGGCTGTCCATGCTGTACAGCAGCCAGTCGTCCATCCGCAGCGGGCGGTGAAACCACATGGCGTGATCCAAACTCACCGCCCGCACCTCGCGCTGAAAAAAGGAAAGGCCGTGGGGCAAAAAGGCGGTGCTGAGAAGGCTGAAGTCCGAAGCGTAGGCGAGCACCGCCTGATGAATTCCCGGATCGTCGGGGAGCGAGCCGACCGCGCGGATCCACACCTGTTTCTTCGGCGGCCGTTTTGGCGGCTGCAGCGGATCGAGTGGCTCCACGGGGCGGAATTCGACGGGCCGTTCGCGCAACAGGACGCCGCGCAGCTTTTGCGGCAAACGATCGACGAAACCACGGCGGAACTCGGTCGTCGAGACCAGCTCCTCGGGAGGCGGCACCTTCGGCATCGGCAGCTGGTGGTCGACCCCCTTCTCGGGAACATGAAACGACGCCGACATATTGAAAATAGCCCGGCCGTGCTGTATCGCTACCACCCTGCGGGTGGAGAACGATCCACCGTCGCGGATGCGGTCGACATCATAAACGATCGGCGACTGAAGATCGCCGGGGCGCAGAAAATAGCCGTGCAGCGAATGGACGGGCCGGCTCTCGACCGTCATCGCCGCGGCGATCGTCGCCTGTGCCAGCACCTGCCCCCCGAAAACGGCCTGTCCGCCGACCTCACGGCTGTCCCCGCGAAACAGGTTTTGCTCCAGACGTTCAAGGGTCAGATGTTCCAGCAGATCCGCAATCATCGGCGACATGGCGCCTTCTCCTTTCGGCCTCTGTGATTCAGATTATTGAACCCAAGTCCCGCGAATCTGGGTCATAGGTATTTGCCGCGCAACGCTACCTTGTTGATTTTACCGACGCTGGTTTTGTCGATGGTTTCTACAAACCGGACCTTCAGCAGCACCACTTGCTTGGAGACGACCCCCTTGTCGGCATATTCGCGGACGTTGTGCTGCAAGTCCTTCTCGGCTACCGTGCCCTCAAATCCCTGTTTGAGAACGACCAGGGCCAGGGGGCGCTCTCCCCAGCGCTCGTCAGGCTGGCCGATCACCGCCACCTCACTCACTGCCGGATGATGCGCGAGGATATCCTCTAGCTCAAGGGTCGAAATCCACTCCCCGCCAATCTTGATCACATCCTTGGTACGATCGGTAATTTTCACATAGCCGCGTTCATCGATATTGGCCACATCGTTGGTGTGCAGCCATCCCCCGACCCACAGTTTTTCCGAACTGCGGTGGTCTTTAAGATAGCCCTGGGTCAACCAGGGGGTACGAACAACGATTTCGCCACTGCTCCGCCCGTCACGAGGGACATCATTCACGTCTTCATCGACCACCCGCAAATGGACCAGAGGCAGGGGCACACCCGTTTTACAGCGAATCTCGACCTGGCTGTCCTGATCCTCCTGAAGCATTTCAGGGGTCAGGTGCGCCAGGGTGAGCAAGGGACAGGTTTCCGACATGCCGTAGCCGGTAAAAACATCGATGCCTCGCGCCGTGGCTTCCAGGCAGAGGGCCCGCGACATGTTGGCTCCGCCGATGATGACCTTCCACCCGGACAGATCGAACCTGGAACTGTGCGGGGCCTTGAGAAGCATGTGCAGAATGGTCGGAACGCAGTGCGAGAAGGTCACCCCTTCGCTCCCGATCAGCTCCAACAGGTGGTCGGGGACGTAGCGCCCCGGGTAGACCTGCTTAACCCCCATGGCGGTCGCGACAAACGGCAGTCCCCAGGCGTGAACGTGGAACATGGGGGTAATCGGCATATACACATCCTGGCGGTGGAAACGCCCCTGAGACAGGGAAGTGCCGAGGGCGGCGATAGCGCTCATGGTATGGAGCACCAGCTGGCGGTGGCTGAAGTAGACACCCTTGGGAAGTCCTGTGGTGCCGGTGGTGTAAAAGGTTGTGGCCCGCGTATTTTCATCGAAATCGGGAAAATCGAATGCGGCGTCGGCCGAGGCCAAAAGCTCTTCATACTCCCCGGTGAAGTCGATGCCGCTCGCCGGGGTCGTGTCCTCATCGTTGAGAAGAATATATTTTTTCACCGTGTCGATTCGCCCCTTGATCTGCTCGAGAATCGGCACGAATTCGCTATTGACGAGCAGAACGTCATCCTCGGCGTGGTCGATGGTAAAAAGGATCTGCTCAGGGGAAAGCCGGACATTGATGGTATGCAGCACCGCACCGATCATCGGCACGGCGAAAAAACACTCGAGGTAGCGGTGACTGTCCCAGTCCATGACCGCGACCGTATCGCCCGGTTGGACGCCGAGAGCCGTCAGGGCGTGGGCGAGGCGGCAGATACGATCGCCAAGGGTGCGGTAATTGTAGCGGAGCTTATCCCGGTAAACGATTTCCTGATCCGGGGCCGAAACCAAAGGAGCCTGCAGCAGATTCTTGATCAAAAGGGGGTAGCGGTAGGCCGATTCGGTGCGAGGAATTAGACTCTCCGGCATAGACATCCTCCGATTTCTGGTATATAGATCTGGGCAACCTGCTGATTTCACATTGACAACCAGCATAACACCGGCATAGCATCGTTCGAAATGAAAAATTACCCTTTTTCAATCTGGTATGCTTGAGTGAACCGTTTTTCGATAAAAGGATCGCAATGGACCGACTGCAGAAGGCCCTCAAGGCCCTCGACGGCCGAGGCTACAAGGCCTACAAAGACCTGAAGGGAAGCTACGACTTCGGCAGCTTCTGGCTGACCATCGACCATGTGCAGGGAGACCCTTTCGCCGCCCCCTCGCGGATCAGCATCAAGGTCCCCCCCGTGCAAGCCGGCCTCCCCAACGCCCTCTGGAAAACCCCGGTTCGCCGGGTCGCCCTGGAGGACTTTCTCGGGCGGGCCCTGGCTGCCGCGATCGGCTGCTGCGTCAAGGGGGGGCGCGGCATCGGCAAAAGTGGTGAAGTCGCCATTGCCACCAGTGGACAGCAGATTCTGCGGCGCAATGCGGTGCTCGTCGACGACAGTGGGGTCGAAGCCCGGCTGACCATCGGACTCCCCGCGGCAGGACGAACGATACGAGCGAGGGAGGCCGAGGCGATGCTGCTGCGGGAGATCCCCGAGGTGGTCAGCCGAGGGCTTTTTTTTGTTCATCTCGACGGACAGGCCGCCCGCAGCCACGTCGAATCGGCCGAAGACCAGGAGTATCTGCGAAACTGGCTCGACCAACACAACCTGGTCAGCTTTGTGTCCAACGGTTCTCTGCTGCCGCGCCGGACCGGCATCGATGACCGCCCCCTCACCTCGAAAGTCATCCCGTTTAAAAGTCCGCCGAGCCTGACCCGGACCGTCACCCTGCCCAACGCGGGAGAGGTGGCGGGCATGGCCATCCCCTCCGGGGTCACCCTGATCGTCGGCGGTGGCTTTCACGGCAAGTCGACCCTGCTGCACGCCCTCGAGCGGGGGATCTACAACCACATCCCCGGCGACGGCCGCGAACGGGTGGCTACGGTGCCAACCGCGGTCAAGATGCGGGCCGAAGACGGGCGCGCCATCCGCCAGGTCAATATCAGCCCGTTTATCAGCAACCTCCCCCTCGGCCGCGACACCGTCCGTTTTTCCACCGAAAACGCCAGCGGGTCGACATCCCAGGCCGCCAACATCATCGAAGCCCTCGAATGCGGATGCCGAGTGCTGCTGATCGACGAAGATACCTCGGCCACCAATTTCATGATCCGCGACCAGCGCATGCAGCAGCTCGTCACCCGCGACAAGGAGCCGATCACCCCCCTGCTCCACCGGGTTCGGGAGCTTTACCACGAGCACGGCATCTCCGCGGTGATCGTCATGGGCGGCTCTGGGGACTATCTCGAGATTGCCGACACCGTGATCATGCTCGACAACTACACTGTCCGGGACGTCACCGAACAGTCCAGAGCGCTGGCCGGAAACTCCCTCGCGGAGATCATCCCCGAGTCCCTTCCGCCCTTTGTTCTGGAGTCGAGCCGCAAACCCACCAGTGACGCCCTCAACCCGGCGCTGGGACGAAGACCGGCCAAAATCGAGGCGAGGGGCCTCGACACCCTTCTTTACGGCCGCCACACAATCGACCTCGCCAAGGTGGAGCAGCTGGTCGATTGCGGTCAAATTCGCGCCATCGGCCTGATAATCAAGCACTACGCCGAGCACTATCACGGCAAGACGGCTTCCCTCACCGAAGGCCTGCAAAAGACCCTCAGCGACGTTGCGGAAAACGGCCTGGACCTCCTGCCTCCGTGGAAAACCGGCGACCTTGCCCTGCCCCGCCTCTTCGAAGTCGCCGCCGCCGTCAACCGCATCCGCGCCACCGACGATGACCGAACCTCCTGAAAAGGCCAGCAATCGGCGATATCCGCAATAGCCAGCGAGAGAACAACAACGATTATCCCGATGAATCCCGAGCGAGAAATACAGGCGATCCTATCAGCGGTGCCGCGCCGTTCAACGCCCACGCGTTGTTTTCCGCCCTATCTCTCCTTGACTTGAGCCCACTTTCATTTAAATATTAATTATAGTTTTTACATTCCATTTACCAGGTGAACCTTCCTCTTATCCGACAGGGACCGGGACGATGAAAAATTCAAAATTCACCGTGATAATTATCGCCCTCATCGCCGCACTGGCAGCCGGCGTCGTTTACTGGAAAACCCGCATGCAACCCCAGGAGCAGGTCACCGGCCTCCCGGAAATCGTTCCGCCCCAGCCCCGCACCGAGGAGCCCATCCAGTTTCCGGTCCCGGAAAAGACCCTGCAGGCTCCGGCCGCCGAACCGGAAAAGCCCCTTCCACCGCTGATGAAAAGCGACCAGACCATTGGCGAGGCGCTGGCAGAGCTGCTCGAAGGGATCGACCTGCAAAAACTTCTTCACCTCGACAACTTCATCCCGCGCTTTGTCCTGATGATCGATACCCTGCCCCACCAGAACGTACCCATCGCCCACATCCCCGTTCGCCTGGCAAAAGGATCGTTCCAGGTCTCGGGAGAAGAGGGCGACGAAGTGATCGACCCAGCCAACTATCGACGCTACCGACCGTACATCGCCCTGGCCGAAAAGATCGATGTTACAAGGGCAACCGATATTTACTTCCGCTTCTACCCCTTGTTTCAGGAAGCCTATGAAAAAATGGGATACCCCTCGCGGTACTTCAACGACCGGGTGGTCGAGGTCATCGACCATCTGCTGGCTGCACCAGAAGTCGATGGACCCATCCGGCTGAATAAACACATCACCCGCTACCAGTTCGCCGACTCCCGGCTCGAGGCACTCTCTGCCGGCCAGAAGATCATGATCCGCATCGGACCAGCCAATGCCATGGCGATCAAGACCAAGCTAAGGGACCTGCGAATTGCCGTCACCCAGGGGGACAGGCAGCACGGAGAGAAATAATCCGCGCCGGCAGAGTCATAAAAACAAAAAAGGCCCCGCTTAGGGGGCC
>CALZIC010000008.1 GCA_945787285.1 uncultured Desulfuromonadales bacterium | reverse complement strand
CGCGGCACCAGGGCCGCCACCGAGTCGACCACCAGCACGTCGATGGCGCCGCTGCGGACCAGGGTCTCGGTGATTTCAAGGGCCTGCTCGCCGGTGTCGGGCTGGGAGACGAGGAGGTCGTCGGTTTTGACGCCGAGCTTGGCGGCGTAATTGATGTCGATGGCGTGTTCGGCATCGACGAAGGCGGCGATGCCGCCGGTTTTCTGGGCTTCGGCGATGATGTGCAGGGCCAGGGTCGTTTTGCCCGACGACTCGGGTCCGAACACTTCGATGACCCGGCCGCGCGGCACGCCGCCGACGCCGAGGGCGATGTCGAGGCTCAAGGCCCCGGTGGAGATGGACTGAATTCCAGGCAGGGTGGTGTCTTCGCCGAGGCGCATGATGCTCCCTTTGCCGAATTGTTTTTCTATCTGGCCGATAGCCAGGTCGATGGCCCGGTCGCGGTTGCTGTCCGCCATTGAATTCCTCCCAAGGGGTTGTCTGGTTGCTGCAAGCGATGTGCTTTTTTCGGCGGTCAGTTTTCGCCGAGATGTATTGTTTTCAGGGGCAGGTGCACGGCCCCTTCGGGGCGAAGCAGGCTCTGGAACAGGATAACCCGTTCCGCCTGCAGGCTGCCGCAATCGATGTCCTGGTAATTGTCCAGGACAGACCGTTGAAAAGAAAGTCCGTAACGGCTTCTCCCCAGGGTCAGATGGGGCCTGAAGGGCCGGCTTTCCCCGGGGAAGCCGATGTCCTGGAGTTCCTGGTCGAATGCTGAATAAAGAGCTGACAGGAAAGGTTCCCCGTGAACGCCCAGCCAGATTACCTTCGCCCTGGCCGGGGAAGGGAACACTCCCAGTCCCGAAATGCGGACCTCAAAGGGGGTGTGCGAATCTCCTACCGATAGCATAACTTGCCCTATTTTTTCAAGATCTTCTTCAGAGATTGCGCCGAAAAACTTGAGGGTTAGGTGCATGGCGTCCGGTTTTACCCAGCGGATTTTGCGGTGAGTCGAACCGAGCTGCGCCTGAACTTCCTGTGCTTTGTGCACGATCTCATCAGGCAGGGGGATGGCCAGAAAGGCCCTGATCGCTGACATCTTGGTTTTCCTCCGTGTCCTGTTGCAGGGGGAGCAGGATGTGGAAGGCGCTCCCCCCGGTGGCTTGGGGCGAGGTCCCGGGACTGTCGACCCAGACCATGCCGCCGTGGGCCTCGACAATTCCCTTGACCAGGGCGAGTCCGAGACCGACCCCTTTGCCGCCGAACCGGGTGCGCGAGGTGAAATGCCGGCTGGAGTCGCCGATCTCGTAGAACTTGTCGAAGATCCGTACCTGTTCTTCCGGATCGATGCCGACTCCGGTATCCCTGATGGTGATCCGCAGGTAGCCGCCGGCGGCGGTCTGCTCGAAAAAAGAGGGGGAGAAATGATCGAGGAGCTGCTTCATCGAGTCGATTTGCTCGGGGGTATTCAAGGAGGCCCGGACAGCGACCTCCCCTCCGGCCGGAGTGAATTTAAAGGCGTTTTCAAGCAGGTGCTCAAAGACCTTGATCAGCTGGAGGGTGTCGCCCCTGAAAGCACAGGTTTTTGGGAAGGGGGCGATGGAAAAACGCAGAGAGCGCGGCTCGAGAAGGGGACGGTAGCGCTGGGCCAGGTTTTCGAAAATGGCATCGAAGGGGACCTCCTCCTGCTCCAGGTAGATGGCGCGCGATTCGATTCGGGCGATTTCCAGCAGGGTCTGGACGATGTCGTGAAGGCGGTCCCCCCCCTCGCGGATGGCCGCGAGGACGCGATTCTCTTCGTCAGTCAGGCGTCCGCCGAGGGTGAAGGAGAGCAGTTCGGTGCCCGACATGATGTAGGTAAGCGGGGTGCGGAGTTCGTGGGAGGCCAGGGTTAAAAAGTTGTTTTTGATACGCTCCTGCTGTTCGAGTACACGGTTGGCGCGGGCGAGGTTTTCCAGGTTGGCGTGCAGCTGTCGGCGGGAGATTTCAAGTTCCCGGTTGCTGGCCTGGGTGAGCCGGTACTGCCAGTTGAGGGAATCGAAGAGCTCCGCACTGAGAACCGCGGCTCCGAGCTGCTTGCCGATGGCCAGCAGCAGCCCCCTTTCCTCGCTGGAGAAGATTCGCCGGTTGCAGGTGAACAGGAATAGAACTCCGGCCGGGCGGTCGTTGGCAATCAGCGGGACGGCGCAGAAGCCCTGCCACCCCGTCTCGCTGACGGCTGGCGAGATGGATTCGGGGGCGTGCTGCAGGTCTGGCGAGGCGTACAGTTGCCGGTTTGCGGCGACCTGACCGATGATTCCCTGGCCCGGTGCAATGCGGCGCAGCTCTTTGAGAACCGTGGCGCTGATTCCCTGGTGGTTGAGAAGGTGCAGGTCGGTCCCTCCGTGGCGCAGCAGGTAGATCCCGCCGCCGCTGGCAGAGACGTTCTGCACGACCTGGTCGAGGATCAGGTTGAGGGTCTGCTTGATGTCGGATGTTTCGGACACCTGGTGGGCAATGTGGTTCAGCAGGGCCAGGTCGCGGTTTTTCTGGCGCAGCTCTTTTTCGATCTGCTTGATGTCGGAGATGTCCCGCAGCACACCATGCACCACCTGGTCATCGCCGAGGTCGCCGAGCCGGGCGTGCACCGCACCGTAGAAGGTCGTACCGTTTTTGCGGCGGAAGATGAGATTGGGCTCCTTGCCGGACCCTTGTTTGAGAACCCTGCGCACCAGGCGCAGGTAGCGCCGTTTCTGGCGGCCGGGGAAGAGCGATTCGAGGGGGAGGTCCTGAATTTCGCAGGCCTGGTAGCCGAGCAGGTTTTCGGCCTGGCGGTTGATTTCGAGCAGGGCGCCGGTTTGCGGGTCGATAAAGAAGATGGCGTCGCCGGCATGGTCGAGCAGGTGGTGGCAGCGTCGCTGGCTCAACAGGCAGTCCCTGCGCAACGTGGCGTTTTCCCTGGTCAGGCGCAGCTGTTTGCGGTAAAGGGAGCGGTATCTTCGGGCCAAAAGGATGCTCGAGTAGAGCAACCCGGTGGCGCAGCAAAGTCCAATCAGCAGTAGCAGGACCGGGGCGATGTTCGACGGGAGTCCCGTTTTCGCCAGGGGGAGCCAGGCGATGGCCGGAAAAAGGCAGAGCAGTCCGAGCGCTATGGTTCGATAGACTCTACGGCAGGCAAATCGGGGTTTCTCCATCGTTCGTTCCCCCTGTCGGCAGGTTTAGGCGCTGGCACCTGCAGGCCGTTACTCAATAAAGACGAGGCATCAGGACTTTCTCGGGCGGATTATCGGCTGCCCGGTCAGGTGCCGGCGCAGCCAGTCGAGGGCCATGGTGGCCGTCAGCAGGCGGATCTTCTGGCGGTCGCCGGCAAAGCGGTAGCCCTTGACCCACATCTGGTCTCGGCTGGCCATGGCGATAAAGACCGTTCCCACAGGCTTTTCCAGCGTTCCGCCATCCGGCCCGGCGATGCCGGTGACGGCCAGTGCGAGGTCGGTCGCTGCGGCCTGCCGAACGCCCTGGGCCATGGCGCGGGCGCACTCGGCGCTTACCGCCCCGTGCTCTTCGAGAAGCGACTCCCCGACGCCTAGCCAGGCCTTTTTGGCGCTGTTGGCATAGGTGACCGCCCCCCGCTCAAGAAACGCCGAGGCTCCGGGGAGGTCGGTGAGGAGCTTGGCGATCAGCCCCCCGGTGCATGACTCGGCCAGGCTGAGGGTCTGCCCCCTCTCGGTCAGCAGTCGTCCGACGCAGTCGGCCAGAGGTTCCTTGTTTGATGTGGCGACGAATTCGCCGAGCGCTCTGCGAGTCATCTCCTCCGCCTGCTCGAGCCGGCCGGGGGACCCTTCGCCGGCGGCACGCAGCTTGACGTGCACCAGGGGGAAGTCGACTCCGAAAGCGAGGTTTACCCCTGCGGGAAACGGCTGTTTTTTGAGCAGGGATTCGGTTTTCGGTTCGGAGAGGCCGAAGACGGTGAGGATGCGCTCCTGCTGGGGGGCCGGGCTTCCGCCGCGCTGTTGAAGCGCGGGGAGCACCGCCCCCCGCAGCATGGCGGTCATCTCCTCGGGAACGCCCGGCAGGAAAAAGAGGTCGGTCTCGCCCTGGCGCATTTCAAAGCCGGGGGCGGTGCCCCGGGTGTTGGGCAGGATGGCCGCCCCCACGGGAATGCTGGCCTGCTTGGCGTTGCCCGGGTGCATCGGCAGTCCGAGCCGCGAGAAGTGCCGGTTGATCTGTTCGAGGGCGCCCGGGTCCGCTGTGGTTTTCAGACCGAAAGCTCGGGCCGCAGCCTGGGCGGTCAGGTCGTCGTCGGTGGGGCCGAGTCCGCCGGTGACGATTACCACCTCCCTGCGGTTGGCGAGATAATGCAGGGCTTCGCAGATATCCCCTTCCTCATCGTTGACCGTCAGCGCCTCTCGGACCCTGTAGCCCTCAGGTTCGAGGATGGCCGCAATCGCTGCTGTATTGGTGTCGGCCATTTCACCGTTGAGAAGCTCGTCGCCGATGGTCAGTACTGCGATCGTCCGTTGCATGTCAGGCCCCCACCAGGTAAAGGACGAGCCGCAGGGCGAGGGCCCCGTAGAGGCCGGCCACCACGTCATCGAGAACCACCCCGTATCCGTTCTTCACCTTTTTGTCGAACCAGGAGGCCGGAGGCGGTTTGCTGATATCGAAGAGGCGGAAGAGGAAAAAACCGAGAATCGCCGTGGTCCAGGAGAAGGGGAGAAAGGCGACGGTGACCAGGTAGCCGACCAGCTCATCGATGACGATGCGGCCGTCGTCGACAACCCCGTAGATTTTTCCCGCCTGGCCGGCGGCCCAGAAAGAGAGGAACAGCAGGCCGGTCCAGGTGACCAGGTAGAGAGGCGCCGGCAGCGCAGCCATCAGGTAGAATGCCGGAATCCCCGCCAAAGTGCCGACCGTTCCGGGGGCCAGGGGGGAGTAGCCGAGGCCAGCGTTGCTTGACAGAAATAGAATGAAATGGCGCATAGAAAACCTGTGGTCAGTGGTCAGGCTGAAAGCTGAGAGCTGACAGCTGAGAGCTTTACTCAAAAAACTTGTCGGCGGCCCGTTCGACGAGGCGGTAGACCTCGGGGAGGGGGCGGCCGCTTATTTCGGCCAGTTTGCGGCAGCTTTCGAATTCGGCGGTGACCCGCAGCAGGGTATCGCCTTCAAACAGCAGCTTGACCGTCGCATCGCCGATGGGCGTGCTGACCGTCTCCTGGCGGCGGCGCAGCTTGAGTCGATCGGCGCTGTAGCGGCGGACGCCGATAGCGCTGCTCTCCCGCAGCAGCAGGCGGCTCAGGGCCTCGGCCTTGTGCGGTTCGCAGACGACGGTAACGCACACCCCGGGCCGACCCTTTTTCATTTGCAGGGCCGAGCAGGCGGCATCGAGGGCCCCTTCACTCAGCAGGCGTTCGATCAGGGCGCCGAGCCACTCGGGACTGGCGTCGTCGAGGTGGCTTTCTAAAACGGTGACCCGGTCGCTGTCGAGCCCTGTCTTCTCGGATGAACTGCCGAGAATGCCGCGCAGCAGGTTGGGGCGGTCTTGGAGGGTTCGGCCGCCGACGCCGTAGCCGACGCGGTCGATGATCATCGCCGGCATCGAGGCGAAGGTGGCGATCTCGGCGGCAATCGCCGCCCCGGTGGGGGTGACCAGTTCCTTGTCGCAGCTGCCGTCGATCACCGGGAAGCCGCGGAGGATCTCAACGGTGGCCGGAGCCGGCAGCGGCATGCTGCCGTGGGCGCAGCGGATCATGCCGTGGGACAGGGGCAGCGGGGTGCAGATGACCCGGTCGATGCCGAGCAGTTTCAGGCCGATGGCGGCCCCGACGATGTCGACGATCGAATCGACGGCGCCGACTTCGTGGAAATGGACGGTCTCGAGGGGAACCCCGTGCACCGCCGCTTCGGCCACGCCGACCCGGTGGAAGATGCGCCGGGCTGTAGCTTTGATCTCCGCATCGAGAGGGCATTTTTCGAGCAGGGTGTCGATCTGCAGCCAGGTGCGGTGGTGGTGCTGCTCGTCGATGTCGATAGCGACCTGAACCCCTTCGATCCCCTGGCGTTTGGCCCTGGCGGAGCCGATGCGATAGCCGGGGACCGGGAGCTTGGCCAGTTCCTTTTCAAGAGACTTGAGGTCCAGACCGAGATCGATGAGCAGGCCGAGAAACATGTCGCCGGAGATGCCGGCGAAGGCGTCGAGGTACAGGATCATGTTGGCGTGTTCCGGTTGATGCGCGTTGCGGCATAGGCCGCGCCGAATCCGTTGTCGATGTTGACCACGGTAACGCCGCTGGCGCAGGAGTTGAGCATGCCGAGCAGGGCGGCCACGCCTCCGAAAGCGGCGCCGTAGCCGACCGAGGTCGGAACCGCGATGACCGGGGCCTGGATCAGTCCGCCGATTACCGAGGGGAGGGCCCCTTCCATGCCGGCCACCACGATGACCACCGCCGCCTGCTGCAGTCGCTCGGTCTGGGCGAATAGGCGGTGGATGCCGGCGACGCCGATATCGATGATCTCCTCCACCTCGTTGCCGAGCATGCGGGCGGTCACGGTCGCCTCGCGGGCAACGGGTATGTCGGAGGTCCCGGCGCAGACCACCAGAACCTTGCCCCGAGTGGCGACCGAAGACTCGCGCTGCCTGAGGGTGAAGGTCCGCCCGTCCTGGTCGTAGCGACCGGCGGGGTAGTGTTCCAGCAGGGGGGCGCTCTTCTCCGGGTCAATGCGGGTGACCAGGATGTTGCTCCCCCGCTCGGCCATTTTTTCGACAATGGTGAATATCTGCTCGCTCGTCTTGCTTTCGCCGAAAATCACTTCGGGAACACCCTGGCGCAGTTCCCGCTGGTGGTCGATGCGGGCGATGCCGACGTCTTCGCAGGGAAAGTGGCGCAGGCGATCCATCCCTTCGGAAACGCTGGTTTTCCCTTCGCTGACGGCTGTAAGCAGGCTTTTAAGGTCGCTGGGGTTCATGCTGTTCCATTTCGTAATGCGGGCTGATGGTCAAAGATATCAGCTGATGATCCTTTTTCAAGGGAGAAACCAGGGCGGCGGTATCCTCCTTGGTTACAGACAGACCCGCAGGATCTGGTCGATATCGGTGACCCCATTGAATATTTTTCGAATGCCATCCATTTTCAGCGTCGCCATGCCGTCCTGCAGGCCGAGATCCTTGAGCTCGTCGGCCGGAAGTTCTTTCTTGATCCCCTTCTTCAGGTTTTCGGTGCCGACCAGCAGCTCGTGGATGCCGACGCGGCCCGAGTAGCCGGTATCCTCGCATTGGCCGCATCCGATCTTTCGCATCAAGCTCAACTCGTCGGTGTATTCGGGAAGGCCGTGCGCCTTGAACCACTCGGGGCCGTACTGGCGGACCAGTTCGTCGTATTCTTCGCGACTCGGATGGTACTGCTGTTTGCATTCGGAGCAGAGCTTGCGCGCCAGGCGCTGGGCCAGAACCCCGAGCATCGCCTCGGCGAAGTTGACCGGGTCCATCCCCATTTCGATCAGGCGGACGACGGTTTCCGGGGCGCTGTTGGTGTGCAGGGTGCTGAAAACCAGGTGCCCGGTCAGCGAGGCCTCGATGGCCGTCTTGGCCGTTTCGGGGTCGCGCATCTCGCCGATCATGATCACATCGGGGTCGGCGCGTAAAAAGGAGCGCATGGCATTCTGGAAGGTAAAGCCGATTTTCGCGTTTACCTGTACCTGGCGCAGGCCGGCCTGGGTGATTTCGACCGGGTCTTCGGCCGTCCAGATCTTGCGCTCGGGAGTGTTGATCTGGGCCAGCGCCGAATGGAGGGTGGTCGTTTTTCCCGAACCGGTCGGGCCGACGCACAGCACCACGCCGTAAGGCTTGGCGATGATCTCCTTAAAGTTTCTCAGGTTGCTGTCCGAAAAACCCATCACCTCGAGCGGCAGGGCGGTGGCCCCGCTGAGCAGGCGCAGCACCGCGTCTTCCTGGCCCCCGACCGTGGGGGTGATTTCGAGGCGGAATTCGATGTTGCGGTCCTGGGCGCGGATCAGGATCTTGCCGCTCTGGGGGCGGCGGCGCTCGGCGATGTCGAGGCGGGCCATGATTTTAAGGCGCGAGAGGATGGCGTGCTTGTAGGTTGCGGATATTTTGTGGGCAATGCGGCAGATGCCGTCAATGCGGTAGCGGATGGTGAAGGGGGCATTGCCGCCCCCCGGCTCGAAATGCAGGTCGGAGACCCCCTTCTGGAAGGCATCGAGCAACACGTTGTTGACCAGGCGGATAATCTGGGAGTCCGATTCTGAGAACTTGTTGTCCTCGACCTCCTCCTCCACGGTGACGATCTCTTCGGACATCTCCCCGATCAGGGCCTGCACATTGTCCTCGCTCTGGACGTAATGCTCTTCGATCGCCTCGGCGATCTGCGCGCTGCTGGCCACCGCCAGCTCGATGCGGCAGTTGGTGTTGAAGCGCAGGGTGTCGGGGAGGGTCGGGTCGGTCGGGCTGGAGGTCGCCACGATCAGGGTGTCGTTGACCAGGTCGATCGGCAGCACCTTCAGGCGCCGGGCCATCTCGACGTTCATCGCCTGCAGCGCCGGCGGGGTGGGGGCGAACTGGGTGAGGTCGAGATAGCGCATGCGGAACTTTTCGGCCAGGGCCGACAGCAGCTGCTCTTCGGTGATCAGGCCCAGGTCGATGAGGAGTTCGCCGATGCGCTTCTTTTTCCCCTCTTTCTGGCTGGACATGGCCTGTTCGACCTGATCCCGGGTGACCAGGCCGGCGGAGACGAGGATGTCGCCGATGCGGGCCTTGGCGGGGTTGATCCCTTTTTCAATGGCGGTGTTGACGGTCTTGTCGATCGTCTCCTGCGGAAGGTTATTCTGTTCGGCGAGGATCTCGCCGACCCGCCGGTTGCGCAGCCGCTCCTGTTCCTTGAGGGCGTCCTGCATCTCGGTCGGTGACACCAGTCCCTGGTCTTCGAGGATATCGCCCAGCAGGCGCTTCTTGTCGCGCCGCTCGCGGACTCCGTGGGTGCAGAAGAAAAAGGCCTGGCAGGGGCCGTCGGGTTCGACGGGGCGGGCGAAAAAACCGGTTGTAAAGAGCGGTTCCTGACGGAAGCGGACGTGAAAGCACTCGTCGGTGGTGGTTTCGACCTCCCCGCTGGTATCGGCCTTGCCGATCGGCGGCATGTTGGTCTGCTCGGTCGTCAGGAAGCAGACGTAGCAGAGGTCGGGGAGCGGGTAGGTGAGCTGCAGGTCGGTCCCGGCAAGGTAGACCTCGATGGCGTTGCATTTGGGGTCGAAAGGTTCGGCCAGTGTGGCGTCGACATGTTCCCCGTCCATGAATTTGAGTGTCAGTGTTTGCGTCATAACCGTCCTTGTCCGGTACGAGTGGGATCCTGTGCGGCCCTTTTCCGGGAGGGCTTCCCCTTAAATCCGGTTTTCTACGCTGGCTGTTGGCGCCCGCAGGCGCCTCCGATCATAACATGCTTATCGGTGCAGCGCGAGGCACCTCAGAAATGGGCCGGCCCTCAGGGCTGCGGTATCTGGTTAATGAAGACCTCTCGTGGCCGGCTGGTGCCGTCAGAGGGACCGACAATCCCCTCCTGCTCCATTTTCTCAATCATCCGGGCGGCACGATTGTATCCGAGCCGCAGGCGGCGCTGCAGCATCGATATGGAGGCCTGTTTGGTATCGGCGATAAGCGCCAGGGCCTCGTCCCACTTCTCGTCGTACTCGTCGTCGCCATCGCTTCCCCCCTCGCTTGAAGGCGGAGCGTCGAGGATCGATTTGTCGTATTCCGGCTCCCCCTGCTTCTTGAGAAAGTCGACCACCCGTTGAACTTCGAGCTCGGAGACGAAGGCGCCGTGGACCCTCTGCAGAGCCCCGGTCCCCGGGGGGAGAAAGAGCATGTCCCCCATGCCGAGCAGGGTTTCGGCTCCCATCGAATCGAGAATGGTGCGCGAGTCGATGCGGGAGAAGACCTTGAAGGAGATGCGGGTCGGGAAGTTGGCCTTGATCAGGCCGGTGATGACGTCGACAGAGGGGCGCTGGGTGGCGAGAATCAGGTGGATGCCGGCGGCGCGGGCCATCTGCGCGAGGCGGGCGATCGACTCCTCGATTTCCCTCCCGGCGACCATCATCAGGTCGGCCAACTCGTCGACGATCACCACGATATGGGGGATATGTCCGTGCTCCAGAACCTCTCCCTCCTCGATCTGAACCGGCGGCAGTTCGGCGTCTATGTCGAGATCGACTTCTTCGACCACCACTGTCTCTTGCGCCTTGCGCTTCTCTTTTTCCTTCTCTTCCTTGACGATTTTCTTGTTGTAGCCGTCGATGTTGCGGACCCCCTTGTCCGACATCAGTTTGTAGCGACGCTCCATCTCGCGAACCGCCCAGTTGAGGGCCAGCGCGGCTTTTTTGGGGTTGGTGACCACCGGCAGAAGGAGGTGGGGGATCCCCTCGTAGATGGAGAGCTCGAGCATTTTCGGGTCGACCATGATGATGCGCACGTCCTCGGGGGTGGCCCGGTAGAGGAGCGAGAGAATCATGGTGTTGATCGATACCGACTTGCCGCTGCCGGTGGAACCGGCCACCAGCACGTGGGGCATTTTGGCCAGGTCGGAGACGACGGTGTGGCCGAAGATGTCTTTGCCGAGAGCCATGGGGAGCTTGCCACCGTTTTTCTGGAAAGCTTCCGATTCGAAGATCTCCTTGAGGTAGACCGTCTCGCGCTCCTTGTTGGGGATTTCGATGCCGACCACCCCGCGTCCGGGGATCGGGGCGACGATGCGGATCGACAGGGCCCGCAAGGCCATCGAAAGATCGTCGGAGAGGCCGGCGATCTTGTTGACCTTAACTCCTGGCGCCGGCGAAAACTCGTACATGGTGACCACCGGGCCGGGCTTGACCTCGACCACCTCGCCGTCGACATTGAAGTCCTTGAGCTTGTTTTCGAGAATCTTGGCGTTGGCCATCAGCGCGTTGCGGTCGACCGGGGGAGGGGGGTCCCCCTCGTGGTCGAGGAGCGAAAGGGACGGCTTGTGGTAGTCGCCGGAGAGCTCCAGAAACTCGAAGGCTTCCTGGGAAGGGGGGGGCTCGCTCTTCTTCTTTTTCTTCTTCTGGGCCGGCTTGGCGGCTGCCGCGATCTGTTTCGGCTCGGGATTGACGATGATCGGCGCCTTTTCGAGGCGCTCCTTGCGCTCTCGCGCCTTGAGTTCCTTTTTCGCCATGCGGACTTCGCGGCGCCGGCCGAGGAGGGTGCCAAGGCGCGCCAGAAGTCCGTCGAGAAACAGAACGAAGGAGAAGCGGGCGGTGAGCATCAGCGAGACGAGAAAGAAGACCAGCAGAAAGATCGCCGCGCCGGTCACGTTGAGGTAGCGGGAAAGGGCTTCGGCGAGAATTCTGCCGGCTCCTCCCCCCGCCTCGCTGATCCGTTGGCCGAAGAGGTGGACTTCTTTGAAGCGCAGGGCGATCAGCCCCGAGAGCGAAAGCGCCAGGATCAAAAAGGATCCCCACTTGTACAGGCGGACCTTGATGTTGCGGAACTTCAGCAGCCGCCAGGCGAACAGAAAGCAGGCCAGGGGGACGATAAACGAGACGATCCCGAGGGACTGGATCAAGAGATCGGCGAGGCCTGCCCCGACCACCCCGCCCCAGTTTTTCACCGTGTCGGGAGCGAGGTTGTTGTTGAACGACGGATCGCCGTTATGAAAAGAGAGGAGGCTCAGCAGGACAAAGACCCCTGCTGCCAGGCAGACAACCCCGGCGATCTCTTTTTGCAGATGTTCCCTTATCAAGGGTGGTTTGGTTTCGCTCATCGAGAATCCCGGTCAGAGTGAAAAGGCAAAGAGCGTTGCGCCGGCAATCCAGCAATACAGTGCGAAGGCGAACAGCCTTCGGTTGCGGATGACGCCCATCAGAAAGTGAATCGACAACATGCCGGTGACAAAAGCGACACCGGCCCCGGCCAGGTAAAAGGAGAACTGCTGGGTGGAGATGTGCTCGAGGTCGCGCAGCGAGAGGAGCGCCGCCCCGCAGATGGCCGGAAGCGAGAGGAGAAAGGAGAACCTTGCCGCCGTTTCGCCATCGACCCCTTTAAGCAGCAGGGTGGCGATGGTCGAGCCGGAGCGGGAGATACCCGGAACAATGGCGAAGCCTTGCACCGTGCCGACGATCAGCGCATCGGAGAGGGTCAATTCCCCCTCGAGGCGCCCCTTGCGGCGAAAGCGCTCGGAGACAAAGAGCAAAACGCCGGTGACCAGCAGCATCAGCGAGACGACGGTGAGGTTCTCGAACAGCCCTTCGAAAAAGTCTTTGAAACTCAGCCCGATGATCGCGGTCGGTATCGAACCGGCAATGAGTAGCACCAGCAGGCGGCGATAGAGAGCCGATTCGGGCGCGGAGCTGAACGGCGACCAGAGGAGGGCGCCGATTTCCTTTTTAAAATAGAACGTCACGGCCACCAGGGTGCCGACATGAAGCATGACGTCGAACATAATTCCCGGCTGAGAGAAGTTGGGAAGGTAGTGCTGGGCAATCGCCAGGTGCCCCGAAGAGGAGACGGGCAGAAATTCAGTCAGTCCCTGGACCGCGCCCAGAAACATCGCTTGCAGCAAAGTCATTTGTAAGCTTTCAGTGGTCAGTGGTCAGTGGTCAGTGGTCAGTGGTCAGGCTGAATGCTGACAGCTTATACCTACATCTCCAGAATCACCGGCAGGATAATCGGCCGGCGCTGGATGGTCTTGTTGAAATAGCGTCGCAGGCATTTACGCACTTCGACGCGGAGTTCCTCCCAGTCTGCGATCGCTTCGAGGCTGTGTTCGGCCAGGGTCTCGCGTACCGCCTGGCGGGCCTGCTCCAGAAAGTCGGCGCTCGCCTCTTCGGGGACGAAGCCCTTGGTCAGCAGTTCGGGGCCGTGCAGGATGGCGCCGTTCTGCTGGTTGATGGCCAGAAAGACCACCACCATGCCGTGGTTGGCCAGGTGGCGCCGGTCGCGCAGTTCCATGGCGCCGACGTCGCCGACCCCCTTGCCGTCGACGAAAACCCGTCCCGACTCGACCCGCTCTTCGCGGTGGAGACCATTTTCGGAGACCACCAGCGGCTGGCCGTTCTCCAGCACGACGGCGTGCTGGTCGGCCACCCCCATGGTGCGGGCGAGGGCGGCGTGCTTGACCAGGTGGCGGTATTCGCCGTGTACCGGCACGAAATAGCGCGGCCGGGTCAGGGCGAAAACCAGCTTGAGCTCCTCCTGGCTGGCGTGGCCGGAGACGTGCACCTCGCTGGTCGATTCGTAAAAGACCTCGGCTCCGCGCCGGTAGAGATGGTTGATGACGTCGGAGATCGCCTTTTCGTTTCCGGGTATGAATTTGGACGAAAGGATCACCGTGTCCCCCGGCTCGAGATTCAACTGCTTGTGGTCGTCCAGGGCGATGCGGGTAAGGGCCGAAAGGGGCTCCCCCTGGCTGCCGGTGGTGATGACCAGCACCTCGTCGCGCGGCAGGTCTCTGAGCTGACCGAGGGTGATGAGGCTCTCGTCGGGGATCGCCAGGTAACCGAGCTGGCGGGCGACGGAGGTGTTGCCGACCATGCTGCGCCCGTTGATCAGCACCTTGCGCCCACAGGTCACGGCGGCATCGACCACCTGTTGAATGCGGTGGATATTGGAGGAGAAAGTCGCCACCATCACCATGCCGGAACAGCGCGGCAGAATCTGGTCGAAGGCCTCGCCGACGACCCGTTCGGAAAGGGTGAAGCCTGCTTTTTCCACATTGGTCGAATCGGAAAGAAGGAGCAGTACCCCCTCCTCGCCGCAGGCCGCCAGCCGGGGCAGATCGGTCGGCTGGCTGTCGACCGGGGTCTGGTCGATCTTGAAGTCGCCGGTATGGACCACGGTTCCGGCCGGGGTGCGGATGATCAGCCCGGCGCCGTCGACGATGGAGTGGGCCGCCCGGTAGAATTCCACAGAAAAGGGGTCGAGCTCGACCGTCTGCCGCGGCTCCACCACTTCGAGCGAGGCGTATCCGGCCAGCTTATGTTCCTCGAGCTTGTGACGCAGCAGTCCAAGGGTCAGGGCGGTGCCGAAAACCGGGGGACACCCCAGCTGCCGGTACAAAAACGGAATGGCGCCGATGTGGTCCTCGTGGCCGTGGGTCAGCAGCAGGCCGCAGATATCCTCCTCGCGACCGGCCAGGGCCGAGATGTCCGGGATGACCAGGTCGACCCCCATCATGTACGCCTCGGGAAACATCAGCCCGCAGTCGATCAGCAGTATCTTGCCCCGGCATTCGATCGCCATCATGTTCAGGCCGATTTCCCCAAGCCCTCCCAGCGGGAGGAGACGCAGGGCATCGGGGTGTAGGGGCCTGGGCATTTCCGTATCGGTCATGAGGCTTCTCCAAGGGTGTCGGCAATCGGTTGTTGCACCGCGCTGATCAGTGCCTCGCGCTCCGCGGAGCCGATCCCTTCACTGGGGACCGGGGGGTGGATGGTCAGTTCAATGGTGCCGCCGTGAACCGTCCGCTCCCCCTTTGGCATAATGCGAACGCTGCCGTCAATGGTGACAGGGATGATCGGTACCCCGGCCTTCTGGGCCAGAATGAATCCCCCCTTTTTAAAGGGGAGCAGGGTGCCGTCGGGGGAGCGGGTCCCTTCCGGGAAAACGACTACCGAGGTTCCGTCGCTGATCCGGCGGGAGGCCTCGATCATGCTTTTCATGGCTTTTTTGTTGTTGGAGCGATCGAGGGGGATGTAGCCGGTGCGGCGCATGGCGAGGCCGAACAGGGGGATATGGAAAAGCTCTTCCTTGGCGATCCAGCGGAACTGACCTGGAATTCCGGCAAAAAGCGCGAGGATGTCGAACTGGCTCTGGTGGTTGGCCATGTAGACAACGGTTTTGCCGGGGAGCAGGTGTTCCAGTCCCTGTACCTGGATGCGAACCCCGGCGAGCCAGAGCCCGAAACGGGCCCATATCCGGCAGTAGTTGTGCAGGTAGTCGGGGTTGATGAATGACAGGGGGACACCGGTTGCAATGACAAAGAGGGTCCAGGGAATAAATGTGACATAATAAAAAAGGGTGCGTGCCATCCTCAAAACTCCAAAAGCTGTAGAATTAGCTAGTTTACGGGAGGGGCCAGGGGGAGTCAAACCTATTTTTCCAGCCCCTGGGGGTGGCGAGGAATTCCTTTACACTGTGGCGGATTTCCGCTAGACTCCCTGCAAATAAATTGCAGTGGAGGCACCTGTTTATGTCTGTCAATAAAGTTATTCTTGTCGGAAATCTCGGCAAAGACCCCGAGCTTCGCTACACCCCTTCCGGTGCAGCGGTCGCCACCTTTTCCATCGCCACCTCGGAGCGTTACAAGGACCGGGACGGCCAGCAGCAGGAGAAGACCGAGTGGCACAATATCGTCGTCTGGCGCAACCTCGCCGAGATCTGCGGCAAGTACCTGCATAAGGGAAAGCAGGTTTACATCGAGGGCAAGATCCAGACCCGATCTTACGATGACCGCGATGGCAACAAACGCTATATCACCGAAATCGTTGCCGATCAGATGCAGATGCTCGGCGGTCGCGGCGGTGATGAAGGGGGTTACGGCCAGCGCGACAACAGTTATAGCCAGCGTGGCGGCGACTCCCGCCAGGGGGGGCAGCAGCCTGCGGCTCAGGCGCAGCGGCCCGCGCAGAACAACGCTCCGGCCCAGGACAACTTCTCCGATCCGCCCTTTAACCCGGATGACGACATTCCGTTTTAATTTTCGGCTGACCCGCCGACCTTGAACTTTAAGCCCTCTGCCGACAGCACTTTCGTCAGGGGGCTTTTTTCGTTTGGCCCTTCTTTTCCGGCAGATGGTATAAAACCCTCTTGGCGCATATTCTTTTTCGGGCTAGTATATGTAGTCTCCCGGTAAGGGGGGCCTGGCCTGATTATGGGACAGTTGCCGGTTTTAAGGCCCATTCATGGATGGTGTATCGATACGATGCTTGAAAAACGTAAACAGTTACTGCGTCACTGCCTGAAGGATGCCGATCCAGGGGTGCGACAGGCGGCGGCCGCGTCGCTGGAGACTCTCGAGTCGGCCATGGAGCTCCCCGCGATTCTGGCCTCTCTGAAGAGCGGCGGTCGGGGGGAGAAAGTCAAGGCGCTGTTCGCCCTGGAACGCATTCAATCGCAAAAGGTCTTTGCCCCCCTGCTGGCGGCGTTGAAGGTTGGCGACGAAGATCTGCGCTCGGCGGCGATCCAGGTGCTCGGCCGCAAGAAGAACCCGAAGGTCATCGGGAACCTGGCCCAGTGTCTCAAGGACAGCCACCCTGCGGTCAGGGTGCACGCCGCCGAGGCTCTCGGTGAATTTCGCGACCCCCGGCTGGTTCCTTATCTCGGTGTGCTGGTGACCGCTGCCGATACCGAATTGGTAAAAGCCGCGGTGCGCTCCCTGGCCAGGATCGGAGCGGGTGAGGCCGAAGGGGTCATCGCCCCGCTCCTCGATCACCCGGATGCGCAAGTGCGCCTGGAGGCGGCACGGGCCCTGGGCGGCCTCGAAACCTGAAGGGCCTGGCTAGTGACCTGTGCGGTTAATCGTGACCACTAATTCTGGCCCTTTTGGCCGCTGTCTTCGTTGCGCCTCCCTTGACTTAACGCAAGGCTAGGCCTGCGTCGGCGCGCCTTGACAGCAACCAAAATGACTCAGAATTAACTGACACGATTAACCAAACAGCCCACTAGGCGGCTGTTCGACTTAACATGAACCTACTGTGAAATCGGCTGATCGGCCCATATTTTCGACAATTTTCGACAAATAGCCCTGCTATTCGCTCTCAAATTCTCGAAAATCTGGTCTCGAACATCCACTTTCTCGTTACGGTCCGTCAAGTCCGACAGCCTCCTGGTCTTTTCCTCTCTGTCAAAAAAACGCCGGACTCTGTGAGTCCGGCGTTTTTCGTTTCTGTTGCACATCTGTGCGGTGAGGGGCTTCGGGAAGCATTCCAAAGCTATTTGAAATAATCGGTCGGGTTGATCCCCTTGATAAAGGGATCGACTTCGGCGACGATCCTTCCGGCTTCTTCTGCGGAGAGCTGGATGTCGAGCGGTTCGTTCATGCGGGTCCCGCCCGAGTCGAAGAGGATCTTAACCTCGATATTTTCCGGATTGTCGATGCCGACTTTGGTGACCAGGGCGATCTCGTTGCTGTCGAGACGCACCAGGCTGCCGACGGGGTATTCGCCGAGGAAGTCGATCAGGTGCTCCAGGAGCTTCGGATGCAGCGCCGTCCCGGCCAGTTCCCGCAGCCTTTGGATGGCTGCTTTCGGGGTCATGGGCTGCTGGTAGGAGCGCAACGTGGTCATGGCGTCGTAGGTGTCGGCGATGGCGGCCATGTCGGCCAGGATGGAAACCCTTCTGCCGCGGGCGTCGGCCGGGTAGCCCTGGCGGTCGTAGCGCAAATGGTGGGCGAGGATGATGTCGATCACCTCGTCGGGCACCCCTTCCATTTTCTTTGCGATGTCGGCGCCGGAGGTGGGGTGCTGCTTGATTGTTTCAAACTCCTCGGCGGTCAAACGGCCCGGCTTGTTGATGATCTCGCGGTCAATGATCAGCTTGCCGAGATCGTGAAGCAGGCCGCCGAGTCCGAGCATCTGCAGCTTCTCTTCGGGCAGCCCGCAGGCCCGTCCCACCGCAAGGGAGATGACCGAAACGTTGACCGAATGGGTAAAAGTGTAGTTGTCGTAATCCTTCAGCAGGGACAGGGCCACCAGGGCGTGGGGGTCGGATAGGGTCGTTTTGGCCATGCTCTGCACCACCTCGAGCGCCTCTTTGGTCTCGGGGATCTTGCCGAGCCGGACGTCTTTGAAGATCTGGCTGACCACCTTGAGAGCCCGGCGGTAGATGGCATGGGGCTTTTCGGCCTCCTCGTCCTCTTCATCGGGTAGCGGGATAACCCGTATGTGGCGAACGCCCTGTTTCTGAAGGGCCGGCTGCAGCGCTTTGCCCGCCAGGCGTCCCTGGTGGAAGATGCCGAGAAAGGTGCGCAGTTCGGCAAGGCCGACCCCATTGCTGAACTCGATCCCCTCGAGCCCGGAGCGCTGCAACAGGTTGCGCAGTTCCGTCACATGCGGTTCGTCGGTGACAAAGAGGTGGTTGTCGCAAAAGAGGGTTCCTTCGAGGACCCCGACCTTCACCGCGGGCTTCTGGGTAAACAGCGGGCGGAAGTCGTTGACCAGGTTCTGCACCTGCCGTTCGATGGCCGGGTGTTCCACCGGGTAGAGGCGCAGGCTTTTGTAGGCGCCGGAGAATCCGAGAAGGACTTTTTTTACATGATCAAGTTGCATGGCGAACCGTTTTTTCAAGTCTGTTAAGGGCTTGGCGGGCTGCCCTGGCGACCAGGTCCGGGGCGTGTTCCGCCACCGATTGAAGGGGCGAGAGGGTGGTCGGGTCGCCGATATTGCCGAGTGCCAGGGCGGCCGATGCCCTGAGCTCGTCCTGGCGTGCACGCAGCCAGAAGCGTCGTTTCTTGAGAATGTGCAGAAGTTTGGGGACCGCCTCGGTGGAGCCGATTGCGCCCAGAGCCTTGATGGCCTCTTTTTTCAGGTCAACCAGGTGCCCCTTGAGGTCGCGGCGGTTGATCAGCTCGATCAGCGCCGGTATGGCGCGGGAGCTTTTCAGTGCGCCGAGCGAGAGTATCGCCTGACGGGACATTTCCTGATCGTTCTGTTCTACGAGCGAGAGCAGGATGCCTTCGGCCTTGTTCCCCCCGATTTTGGTCAGGGCGCGGACGGCTTCCCGGCGGACCCGGACCTCGTCGTGGTGCAGCAGGGGGGTCATGTGCCCGACGGCCTGTTCATGGCGGATCTCGCCAAGGATGTTGGCTGCATTTCGAACGACATACCAGCGCTCGTCTCCAAGGTGTTCGATCAGCGTCGGCAGGGAGGCCTTTCCCAGGCGGATGAGGGCGGTAGCTAAAAACTTGCGCCCCTGGGCGTCGCTTTCGCTGCCCAGGCCTAGCATAAGGGGCTTGGCGACTTTGCCGGCAAAGATGGGCAGAATGGCGTTCAGCTGCTGTCGTGGTGCATCGGGCAGGGTTTTGCTGCGAACGGAGTCGACCAGAAATTCGAGGAGCGCACCGGAGTTCAGCTGGCCAAGGGTCTGCTGGCTGCCCTGCTGGCGGGTCATCGAGGCGTTGCGGTCGACGGCATAACGGCCGAGAATAAAGAGGGCCCGCACGACCAGCGACCGGTTTTCTTCCGTCATGTTTTGTTCGATGGCGGGCACGAGCTCGTTGAGCAGGGAACGAAACTGCTGGTCGGAGACGCTCTGTTCCAGAATCTGCAGGATGTCGGCTAGACTCCTGCGGGCGGCCGGGGTGGACTCATCGGGGAGGGGCTCGGCCTGATCCGGGGAAATCAGCGGTTCCTGCTCTTCGAGTGCCTGCTGCTCCTCGATCTCTTCTTTTTGCGCAAGGATGGTCTCGAGGTCGATCTGGTTGGCCCATACCGTTGCGACCCGGTTTTCCTTCAACAGCAGGTCGATGCCCCCCTTGGCGCTGATTTCATGGGGTTCCAGGGCCAGGCAGGCGGCGAAGGTTCGCAGGTCCCTGCCGGTGAGGTCGGGGAGCATCAGCAGCGAGCGTACATGGCGGGCGAAAAGCTGGGTGGCGAAGCTCTGCAGGACAGGGTTCTGCTGCAGGATCGCTTCATCCCCCAGGGCGAAGCCCCCTTTGCGCACGGTGAGCACCAGCGGGGCCCCTCCGAGCAACAGCGGCGCAAACCGCGCCAGGGCCTGCTCGACCGCCTTCTGGTGGGCCGGGTGCCCGGGCGGGTAAAAGCGGGTTGCCTTGATGAGCATATCGAGGCTGCGCAGCGCCGTTTCGATATGTTCGGTTGTCTGGCCGCTGTTCGGCATGAAGGTGCTGTTCTCCTGGCGAGGGGATCTGATCTTATCCGATCAATGATAAAGGTTTGCGCCATCGTTGTAAATACGGTTTGACTCAAATCCACGGGGTCTTGCCGACAAATAGCGCAAGCCATTGACATGCCTAAGGAATCAAAAAATCACCGACGAACCGCTGGGTGCGCCTCAGTATTTTTTGAAGCCCTTATTCAGGCCAAGCACTTACACTCTTTATTCACCCCGGTCCCGCGGATTTGGGTTTAACGGTTTTTGACCAGGTTGGAAATCTTTTTAAAGTGAGGATTATTTGCGTCCTGAAGCATCTGGAACAGGGCCATTTCGACGGTGGTGACGGTGGCCCCGGCCAGGGCGGCGTTGTGCAGGGCGGCGAGATAGTTCTCCTTGCTGCGCGAGCAGATGGCGTCCCTGACCAGGTGGACCCGGAAACCGTGGCGGAGCAGGTCGAGCAGGGTCTGGTAGACGCAGACGTGGGCTTCCATGCCGGTGAGCAGAACCGTGCGGATTCCTTTGGAGGCCAGGGCCTCGACAAAACCGGCTTCGCCGCAGCAGCTGAAAGTCGTTTTCTCGATTGCTTCGGCCCCCTGCTGCGGAAAGAGTTCGGGAATGGTTCGACCGAGCCCCTTGGGGTATTGTTCGGTGGTGATGACCGGAAGCCCCAGGGTCGAGACGCCGTCGATGAGGACCCTTATGCTCCCTTTGACCTTGTCGAGAACCTCCGGGTTCATGGCGGGGGCCAGGCGCTCCTGGACATCGACGACCACCAGGGCCGTCCCCTGGCGGTCGAGCATCAGTTGGGCGAGTCTGTCAGTCATGGTCAGTCCTTCTCCTTCTCGTCGAGATCTTCGACAATGCAGAATGCGTTGTCATGGATGCCGTGATCCTGGGCGATGTACATTCCCTCCAGGATCTCGTTGAAATGGCGGGTCACCAGTTTGCGTTTCAGTTTCAAGGTGGGAGTGAGTTCTTTTGTGGAGAAGTCCTGGGAGAGCAGGGTAAAGCGCTTGATGCGCTGGAATGACGGGAGCTGGGCCTGCAGGCGGTTGACTTCCTCGCGCATCAGTTCGAGAATTTTCGGGTGGCTGACCAGGTCGCAGGGGGTCAGGAAGTCGATCTTCTGCAGGCTGGCGTACTGCTCGAGGGTTTCCAGGTTTGGAACGAGCAGCGCGGTCAAAAACGGTTTCCGGTCGCCGTAGACCATGGCGTTGGCGACATACTTGTTGGTCTTGAGATGGTTTTCGATGACCTGGGGGGCGATGTTCTCGCCGCTGGCGGTCACGATGAGGTCTTTTTTGCGGTCGGTGATGACCAGAAAGCCGCCCGCGTCAATTTCGCCGATGTCACCGGTCTTGAACCAACCGTCTTCGAGCACCTCGGCCGTTTGCTGCGGCCGGTTCCAGTACCCTTGGAAAACCCCGGGGCCGCAAACGACGATTTCACCGTCCTCGGCGATGCGCACCTCGGTGCCCGGCACCGGCCGGCCCACCGTTCCGGGTCGCAGCGCCGCAGGGGTGTTGACGGCGACCACCGGCGAGGTCTCGGTCAGGCCGTACCCTTCGTAGATCGGTACACCGGCCGCCAGGAAGAACTCGGCGATCTCCCGGCTCAGGGGGGCGCCGCCGGAGACGAAAAAACGCAGGTTCCCACCCAGGCGCTCTCGCAGCGGGGCAAAGATCGTTTTCTGAACCAGGCCGACGACCTTTTGTTGTGCCTCTTCCAGGAGGCCCGAGGGGGCATGGTCAACGGAAAAGGCCCGGCAGAATTTAAGGGCGCCGAAAAAGACCTGCTTGCGGATCCAGGGGCCGGCCAGTACCCGCTCCATCACCCGGGCGTACATTTTTTCGTAAAGACGGGGGACGCTGATCACAATGGTCGGGCGGACTTCGACCAGGTTGGCCGGAACCGAGTCGAGGTCTTCGGCATAGGCGATCACCGCACCGCAGTGCTGCATCAGGTAGTAGCCGGCCATGCGCTCGAATACGTGGGAGAGGGGCAGAAAAGAGAGACACTGGTCTTTGCCGGTAATGTCGAAGAGGGGGGCGCAGGCGTCGATGTTGGACAGGATGTTGCCGTGGGTCAGCATCACCCCCTTGGGGGGGCCTGTTGTGCCCGAGGTGTAGACGAGGGTCGCCAGGTCGGATTCCGCGCCTTTTTCGAGGTGGGGGGCCAGGTCCGCGTCCCGCAGCTGTTCGGCGGCCCGGGTGAAGGCCTCGTACCCGGTGATCCCCTCGGATTCCGCCCCCGGGTGGAGCAGGACGATGTGCTCGAGGTGCGGGGTGTCGGAGCGCTTCGCCGCCAGCTTGCGCGCCACCAGCGGCGAACAGACAAAAAGGATGCGGCATTGGGAGTCTTCGACGATGTGGCGGATCGAGGAAAACCCTTCGGTATGATAGACAGGGACCGATACCGCCCCGCAGGTCATTGCACCCAGATCGGCATAGACCCATTCGGGGGAGTTGGGAGCCATGATGCCGATACGGTCGCCGCGCCGGACGCCCAGCGCCAGCAATCCCCTGGCGAAGAGCTGCACCTTGTCGGCCATCTGCGACCAGGAGATATCTTTGTAGCTGCCCTGGTCCTTGTAGCGCAGGGCCGTCCGATCATTGAAGTGGCGGGCCCGGTCGAAAACCATGCGGGGAAGGGTTGTATTCATGTGACCTCCCTGTGATTGCAGGAAAAAGGTATCGCAGATCTGGCGGCAATTGTATGATAGCGGTCTGTTGTTCTCCGTTTGCTGGTTGGATAGTAGTGCTATGCCTGTAGGAGCGAATTCATTCGCGATCAGGGGTCGGCAACACCATCGCGGTTGAAACCGCTCCTACATAAGCTACCCCTTCGCGTGAGGTTAACGATGATTCTTGGTATTACCGGCGGCATTGCCTCGGGAAAAAGCACGGTCGCCCGAATGTTCAGCGAACTGGGGGCGCCTTTGGTCAGCGCCGATCAGCTGGCCCGGGACGTGGTGGCTCCGGGCTCTGCTGTTCTCGACCGGCTGGTTGAGCGCTTCGGCCGGGGCATTCTGCTGGCGGACGGCCATCTCGACCGCCAGGCCCTGGGCGACCTGATCTTTGCCGATCCCCAGGCGCGTGCCGACCTGAACGGGATAACCCACCCGGCCATCGCCGATCTGGCCGTGCGGCGTTTGAACGAGCTGGCCCAGGGGTCGGCTTCGCTGGTCGTTTACGAGGCGCCGCTCCTCTTTGAGGCGGGCGCTGAAAGCCGGGTGGATGCCGTGCTGGTAGTGGACGTTGACGAGGGCCAGCAGCTCAAGCGCCTGCAGGAGCGGGACGGTCTCGACGAGCAGGCCGCCAGGGCCCGAATCGCGGCCCAGATGCCCCTGGCGGAAAAGGTGCGCCGCGCCGACTATGTGATCGAGAACTCTTCAACCGGCTTCAGGCCGGTCTGTCTCCCCCTCCAGATCGCGGAAAAAACCGAGGGTGAGGTCGAAGGCTTCCTGCCAGCGCGGGTTCTCGTCGGTGGTCAGCACGTGGGGGACTTCCGGTCCGAACAGGTGGTACTCCTTGCGAAAGCTCCCCAGCTGCTGAAACAGGTCTTTGGCGCTGGCCGCATGAATTGTCTGGTCCCCACTGGCGCTGAGGATCAGTGACGGGGTAGTGACCTGGGACAGATGCGAGCGGACATGACGGATCAGCCGGTACAGCTGATAGACGCCGTTCAGGGGCCTTTGCGCATAGTAGAAGTGAGCCTGATCGGCCGGCAGGGTGCGGTGCTGATAACGCATTACGAAACGCAGGATGCCGACCGCCGGAGCCAGCCGGTGCCTCAGTTTTAAAAACGGCGACATCAGGACCAGTCCGTCGACGAACTGGCGCTCGGCGCAGGCCAGCAGGAGCAGTGAGCCGGTGCTCATGCCTGCTCCGAAGACCTTGAGCCCTTGTCCCTGGA
Source organism: uncultured Desulfuromonadales bacterium (assembly GCA_945787285.1). Taxonomy (GTDB): domain Bacteria; phylum Desulfobacterota; class Desulfuromonadia; order Desulfuromonadales; family Trichloromonadaceae; genus CALZIC01. The sequence goes on along the minus strand of CALZIC010000008.1, from coordinate 18,693 downwards.
GCAGGCGGCAGGTGGCATCGACTTCTTCAAGCCATTCTTCATATCGGCGCTCGGACAGGTCCCTGGCGGTGGTGCCGTGTCCTGGCAACCGCACCCCCACGGCCAGGTAGCCCGCTTTTGCCAGCGCCTCTCCGAATTTGCGCATCTCCCATGGCGAGGCGGTAAACCCATGCACCAGCACCACGGCCGCCTTGGCCGGAGACGACGGCTCGAGGAGAAAGGGCAGGTTCTCCTGGCGCGCGACCCCTTCGCGTCGGGCTTTTGAGAGCATCGCCTCAAAACCCGTGCGGACGGGGTCGACTCCACGGTCCACCCCGGGGTCCCTGTGCTGGAATTCTGAATCGTACGCGGGTTTCGTCGTCATGCCTTCTTGAGGGGCGACCTTAAAGGTTGGCGCGGTCGTTACCGGTGTCGAGTTGGGTGAAATTGTTTAGTGAAACTAGATAGATATTGTACCAGAGGAGGGGGTGAAGTCAATCGCGCCGAGGAATGAATCCGGCACACCGCCTCAAAAAAAAATCCCCCGAGATCGGGGGATTTTTTGAGGAGCAGTGCCGGTCGACCCGCTACTTGTGAAAACCGAGGCGGGTCGAGAGGTCTTCCCCGGCCTTGATGACCAGCGGGACCAGGTCCTTTTCGATCCGCTCGTCGGTGAAGCGCATCGATGGGCCGGAGAGGCTGACCGCGCCGACAATGCGGCGGGTGTAGTCGCGGATCGGTGCCGCGACGCAGCGTACCCCCAGGTCCATCTCTTCGTTGTCGATGGCGTACCCCTGCTCGGCGATGAGCTCAAGTTCCTTGGCGAGTTCTTCGCGGCTGGTGAAGGTGGTGGAGGTGTACCCCTTGAGTTCCTTGCCGGGGAGGACCGCCTGGATTTCCTCTTCGGTCATGTGGGCCAGGTGAACCTTGCCTGCCGCGGTGCAGTGAGCGGGGAGGCGGGAGCCGACCCGGGATACGACCCGCACGGTGAGGTCGGTTTCAACCACGTCGAGGTAAACGACGTGTCCCTCCTTGAAAATGGCGACGTAGGAGGTCTCGTTGCACTCGCCTACCAGCCTTTCGAGAATCGGCTTGGCCTGGCGCAGCAGGCCCATCTGTTTGATGAAGGTCTGTCCCAGTTCGAGGGATTTGAGACCCAACCGGTAGTTTTCGGTGGCCTTGTTCTGCTCGATATATCCCCGGGACTCCAGGGTAGCCAGAAGGCGGAAAACATTGTTTTTGTGCAATTTGAGACGCTTGCTCAGCTCCGTGACACCCAGCTCGTCGACTTCGCCGTGAAACTGCTCCAGCAGGTCCAGGGCGTGGGATACCGCCTGGATGATATATTCAGATTTCTCTTTTTTGGCCATGGTACACTTCCCCTCTTCGGATTATGTTCAGAGCACAGGTCGTCCCATCTTATAAATTTCACACAACATGTCAAGTGTTATGGAAAATATTGCGAGATCTGTTTCTGAAGTCAGGGTTGCCGTGCCGATTCTCCGGGGTTCGGGTGGTTGTTTTTGCTCTATTTTGAGAAAATATAAAATAGTGTTTTAAAAATGTCAATATGAATCGTGAGATCTTGTTCAGCTTCGCCTGGGCACATGGTTTTAATCCCCAATATTGACAGCCCGGAACCTTTAGGCTAGGCTTGAACATCCGTTATTATTTTAGGGGAGAAGAAGGCATGCTGAATCTGGGAAAAAAAATTCTGGTGGCCATTGACGGGTCTCCCCAGTCGGACAAGGCGGCCGAAGAGGCCATCCGCATGGCCAAAGGGACGGGCCCCCGTTTCAAGAGCAGGGTCTTTGCCCTGCTGGCTCTGCCGAGCATGAGGGTTCCCTCGTTTACCGATTTTTTTCCGACCCCGGTCGCCACCGAACTGCCCGACTGGGAAGAGAAGCGCAAGCGAATCTTCTACGTGGTCGAAAAGGCCGCCGCCGAAGCGGGCATTGAACTCCAGCCGGAGGTGGTTTACGGCGACGCCGCAGAGGAGATTATGGCGTTTGCCGAGCAGGAGAATGTCGACGTCATTGTCATCGGTTCTTCAGGGGCCGGGCGGGTCAAGCGGGCCTTCCTGGGCAGCGTCTCCACCAAGGTCGCACTGCATGCGCGCTGTTCGGTGTATATCGTCCGATAGTCGTACCGCTCAACCTTGTCTTCAACAGCCCCGGCTCCCGTGAGCCGGGGCTGTTGCCGTTTGGGGAGGGGGGTCAGTAAGCCCCTTTAGGGGGCGGAAGCATTCTTGGCCGGCGCCCAGCGGGTCTCCTCACAGAGGTAGTCAAAGATTTCGGCCATGGTGGCGCGGATGCCGTCCTCATCTTCGGGGAACTCGCGGGGAGAGAGTTCCAGGGTCAGCCCTTCGTTGTAGCCGGTCTCGCGCAGGTGGTTGAGAAAGCGGGTCAGCGGTAAGGTGCCGTGTCCGGGGATGAGGTGCTCTCTGCCGTAGCCGTAGTCTGAAAAGTGGATGTTCCGCATCTGCCCGGAGTCGTAGAAAAGATGAAAGTCGTGGAGGAAGTTGGCCTTTGACGAGCCCATGTGAGCGGTGTCGAAGGTGAGAAAAAGGTTGTGTTCCTGCATGAAATGAATCATCGCCGAGGTGTGTGCCAAACGGTACGGGTTGATCTTTAAGGTGCCGCTGCAGGGCATGTTTTCGATGGTGATAAGGACCTGGTCCTGTCCGACTTCCCGCTGAAAGTCCTGGACCTGGTTCAGCCAGCGCCAGAACTTGAATTCGAAGGCCATCCATGCGGGGGGGTGAAAATTGATCAGGGGGATGCCTGTTTTCAGGGCCAGCCGGGTTGTTTTGTGGACCTGGTCGATTTTGTTTCCCCAGCCGTCGATCTGCATGAAGGGGGCGTGGAGGGAGCGAATCGGCAGGATCTGTTCGAGGTCACGGATGATGGCGGCGCTGTCCTGGTACTGGAAGTCGTAGTTGATGATCACTTCCATGCCGTCAAAGCCGGTATCCCTGGCGATCTCGAAGACCTTTTCCATGGGGAGGGTGTACAGACTTCCGGCTGAGAGGACCAGTTTCATGAGGTTCTTCTTTTGTTTGGTAGAACGGTTTTATAAAGCGGGTCTTTTTTAGCAAGGGCGGCAGTGCATGTCAATCTTCTTTAGAGAATCTTTTCGCGGCCTGTTTGGGTCACCAGCCACCGCCCTCAGGGGCCGTGAACCTCCTCGGCCAGAAACTTCCGGATATGCTCCGGCGGCGGCGGGGTGTTCAGGGAAACGACGATCATGACCAGAATCACCAGGGGGGCGCCGATCAGTGCGGAGGACGTGGCCGGAAGGATCCTTCCGATCAGCGGCACGGCCTCTCCCAGCAGCAGAGGGGTCACGGTGATGGCCAGGCCGGTCGTCATTCCGGCGATGGCACCGTACTTGTTGGTGCGGTCCCACCAGATTCCGAGTAGAAAGACCGGGAACAGGGTGTTGCCGGCCAGGGCGAAGGCGATCGCGGTGATCTCGGCGATCAGCCCCGGTGGATTGACGGAAAGTATGATCACCAGCAGGGCGAGGGCCAGCGTGGAGCCCTTGGCGATGGTCACGCATTGCCGCTGGCTGGCCTTCGGGTTGATGAGGCGGTAGTAGATGTCGTAGGAAAGGGCGCTGGCCCCGGTGAGCAGCAGGCCGACCACGGTCGAGAAGGCGGCGATGATGGCGCCGACGGCGACCACCCCGGTCAGCAGCGGGGAGAGCCCGGCCCATTCGGCGGCCTTGATGGCGATCAGGTCGGCGATGTCGGGGTTCTGGGGAATCGCCCCGCTCGCTTCGGAGATCTTGGCGAGTATCGCGTAGCCGGGGGCGCTCCAGTAGAGCAGGCCGATGAAAAAGATCCCCCAGACCACGCTCCAGCGCGCATCGCGCACATTGGGCACGGTGTAGAAGCGGGAGAGGACGTGGGGAAGCCCGGCGGTGCCGACCATCAGGGTGAAGCAGAGGGCGATCCAGTGGTAGGGGGTGGAGACATTCCAGGGGGCGGTTGAATGGGCCCCGGGGCTGATCGAGGCGAGCTCCTGCAGTGCTGCGCCGTAGCCGAGCTGTGGAATGACCCAGAAGTAACCGAGTTTTTTGGCGATGAACATCAGCGGGACAACAAACGAGACGATCAGAATTCCGTACTGAAACTGCTGGTTGCGCGAAGCGCCGAGGGTGCCGGAAAGGACCAGGTAGCAGATCACCACGCTGGAGCCGATAAAGAGCGAAGGCAGGTATTCGAGCCCGAAGATCCATGAAAAGACCAGGGCGATCCCTTTGAACTGGGCCACGCAGTAGATCAGGGTGATCAGGATGGTGATCAGGGCCGACCAGAGCCGGGCCATGGATGAATCGTAGCGGGCGTCGACGAATTCCGGTGCAGTGTATTTACCGAACCGCCGTATCTGGGCTGCCATCAGGATCAGCAGCAGTACATAGCCCCCGGTCCAGCCGGCGATGTAGGCGAAGGCCATGTAGCCCTGCAGGTAGAAAATACCGGCAATGCCGAGGAAGGAGGCGGCGCTCATCCAGTTGGAGGCGATCGCGGCGCCGATTCCCATGCGGCCGATGGAGCGCCCCGAGACGAGATAGTATTCGCCCTTGCGGGTGCGGCTCGCCAGGCCGACCAGCAGGGTCATGCCTAGGATGGCGGCGAGCAGCAGGGCCGGGGCGAGTTTGAATCCTTCTGGGTGCATGGACCCCTCCTAGCGCCGTTTCCGGTAGACTTGGGTCAGGTGGTCGACAAAGACATTGAAGAGAATGCAGAGCAGAATGAACCAGACGATGAGAAACTGCCCGCTGAACCAGTAATGGAGGGGGAACCCGAAAACCACCGTGTCGGTGATCAGGCTTTCCCCAGACTCGTTGCGCTGCACCAGGAGCATCAGAAACTGAAAGCCGAAGGTGAAAAAGGCCCAGCTGACCAGCAGTATCCAGGTATAGACGACCTTCTGCCGCATGAAGCCGGGGCGCGGCCGAAAGAAGTTGACCCGGTAGTCGTCCTGCGGCGGGGTGGGTGGAGCCTGGTCGTCTGCCATGTCCTTCTCCTTGCCAGTGGAACGGGTCAGTCTCAGGCCACGGAATCCGGGTCCTTGATGATTTCGCGCAGCACGCTGGTGGCGTAGCTCCCCTTGGGGAGGGAGAAGCTGAGCACCAGGTCGGCCTCTTCGAGGCGGGCGGTGGCCCCCCCGAGGGGGACGCGCAGCGGGCGGCGTTCGCCCTCCATGCTGAGGCCGCCGCCGAGGCGGAAGTCCTCGAGTTTCAGTTTTTCCTTGTCGAGCAGGGCCTGCTCGAGCAGGCCGGCCTGTCCGCGGGCCATGGTCAGCTTGTAGCCGAACATCGGCCCGGACGGGCTGATCTCGAACCGCTCGACTCGCTCCTGCTCCGCCTCGGGGCTTTCGACCACGAAGCAGGCGCCGTTGTCGTGTTTGTAGGCCAGATCGCCGTTCCACACGGTGTCGATGGTGTCGAGGCGCATGGCGACCATGCGGTCGAAGAGTTCCGACTGGCAGGCCGAAAGGTAGAGCCGCAGCAGCTTGCGGGGCAGGCCGAGGACCGCCTCCTTGGGGCTTTTTCCGGAGATCAGCGCCGCGATCATCTTGCGCTCGTCGCGAAACCGCCCGGGAAGGGCGGCCATCGCCCCCTCGAGGTCGCCCTCTGCGAAGGCCGCTGCAGCCGCGCGCCAGCGCTCGTTGGTGATCGTTCGGGGGTCGCCGATGACCAGGCGGGCCGCCTGGTCGTATTGGTGGCGCAGCAGGGCCCGGCCGACCTGGTGGGAGTTGCCCAGCGCGCCGTAGCGCTGCTCGCCGAAGCGGTTGGGAACCCCGAGCTGGGAGAGGACGTGCAGAATGTCGAGGGCCTTTTCGCAGGGCTCAGCCGCCTGCGGTTGGCGGATGCGGATGGTGAAACGGTTGCCGGCCAGATGCCCTGGGCGCAGCTTGTTGCGGTGATAGGCGGTGGCGAGGATCTTCACCCCCTCGATCTCTATTGCCCTGACCTGTTCGGGGCGGGCGCCGGGGATGGAGAGGGTCTGCCGCGTGGTGGCGCGGGCGTCCTTGAGCCCGGCGTACCCCATCTCCCTCTCCCTGATGCCCAATGCCTTGGAAAAACGGTGCAGCAGGTCGAAGGTGGTGAGCCCCCGCTTTTCGACCACGACGTAGAGGTGTTCCCCTTCGCCGGATGGGGCGTAGAGGGGAATCTCCTCAACCACGAAGTCGTCAGGGGTCTCCTTGATGGTGCCCCCGGTGCCGGGGAGCCGGGCAGTCAGGTAGTTACTCATTGCCGGCACTGTCCCAGCGGATCCGGAACCCCTTGTCGAGCGGAGGGAGGATCGATTCGTCGACCGCAAAGTCAGCCTGCTTGCGATAGTGAACGTAGTAGATCGGTTGTCCCAGGTCGAGAAAACGGCGCATGTACTTGGAAATCGGGTAGTCGCAAAGGCTGTGGACGTAGGGGGTCGGCAGGCTGTTGTCGTACCCCTCGACGGTCGGAAAAATTTCCGCCACCTGCTCGCCGTAGTCGTCGAAATCGGTGCTGAAGAAAAAGTTTCCGCCGGGGCGCAGGTAGTACAGGGCCGTCTGCATGAACTCGCGACCGACCAGGCGGCGGCTGCGATGGCGTTTTTTCGGCCAGGGGTCGGGGCAGTTGATGTAGATCGCTTCAAGGCTCTCTTTGGCAATATAGTGGGCCAGCAGGTAGCGGGCCTCGATGCGCATGACGCGGACGTTCTGCAGTCCCTCCGCCTCGATTTTTTTGCAGGTTTTGTCGCATCCCTTGTTGTAGATGTCGATCGCCAGAAAGTTGATCTCCGGCTTCTGGCGGGCCAGCTGTACGATGAAATCGCCGATGCCGCAGCCGATTTCGAGGGCCAGCGGCCTGTCGTTGCCGAAAAGAGCGGCTAAACCGCCTTCGGCGGGAATCTGGTTCTCCGTAATGAAAACCGGGGATGTGATTTCGATCATCCGCTGAGTCATGTGCTTTGTTTCTCCTGCGCTGTAAATGGCAAATTTTCGCCTAAACTAGCATAGAATTCGAGCTTTTGGCAACAGTCGCCCGCGCAGGGCGCGCCCTGGGGCAAAGGCCGGGCCTCGGGCTCAGAGGCCGCCCAGAAAATCGGTCAGCAGGCGGATTTCGAGGCCGGTCAAATGGCTGTAGTGCGGCAGGGCTTCGGGACTGCTTTCCGTGTGCTTGTGGGCAATGGCATCTTGCAACTGTTCTCTGCTCATCCGCCGGCCGAGGCCGTCGAGGGGCGGGCCGGCATTGCCGCCCCTATCGCTAATCAGGTGGCAGGCACGGCAACCGAGGCCGTTGGCGAGGACGAGGCCCGGATTCTCCTGCGCCATGACCACGCTTGAGAAACAGAGAATCATGGCGCAAGTAGCTGTTTTCAAGAAGGGTAGGTCCATGGTTTTGTCTGCTCCTGCCGGGTGCGCTGTTGGTCGTTGGCGCGAGCATACTATACTCCCCAGCTGCGGGGAAGAGCAGAGGGGGAAAATGCTTGAATTCTTGGTTGGCCGGGTCTAAGCTGGTTTCCTTGCCAAAGGAGGCTCCCTTGCCGATTAACCTATCCCGTCGTTCCCTTGAAGTGACTCCGTTTCTCGCCATGGAAGTTATGGAGCAGGCCAAAGTCCTCGAAGCTGCGGGCAAGGATGTGATCTACCTGTGCCTCGGCGAGCCCGACTTTCCCACCCCCGGGCCGGTTACCGATACCGCCGTCAGGGCGATGCAGCAGGGGGCGACCTCCTATACCCATTCCCTCGGCCTCCCAGAGCTGCGCGATGCCATCTCCGCCCACTATCGGAACCGCTACGGGGTCGATGTCGACCCGGGTCGCATCCTGGTCTCGGCCGGGACCAGCCCGCTGATGCTGCTCCTTTTTTCGGCCCTGCTCGAGGAGGGGGACGAAATCGTTCTCACCGACCCGAGCTACGCCTGCTACCCCAACTTTATCCGCTTTGCCGGGGGCGTGCCGACCTGGCTGCGGACCCGGCCTGAAGACGGCTTCCAGCCCCGCCCCGCCGAGGTGGCCGCCATGCTCACTCCCCGCACCCGCGGGGTGCTGATCAACTCCCCGTCCAACCCGGCGGGGTCGGTCCTTCCGGCCGGGTGGCTCGAAGAGCTCTCGAGCTTGCCGGTCCCGATGATCTCCGACGAAATCTACCACGGCCTGACCTACGAGGGGGAAGAGCACAGCATTCTCGAATTTACCGACGAGGCCTTCGTGCTGGGCGGTTTTTCCAAAACCTACGCCATGACCGGCTGGCGGCTCGGCTTCCTGATCGCCCCCGAATCGTGCATCCGCCCCCTGCAGAGCCTGCACCAGAATTTCATGATCTGCGCCAACCACTTCGTGCAGAGAGCCGGCATCGCCGCCCTTACTGAATGCCAGGCCGAGATCGAGCAGATGCGAAAGGCCTACGACGCCCGGCGCCGCTACATGGTCCAGAGGCTGCGCGAGCTGGGGCTGGGGGTGCAGGCGACCCCGGTCAGCGCCTTTTACGTTCTGGCCGATGCCCGCCATTTGGACGGCGATTCCCAAAAACTGGCCATGGAGATCCTCCAGCAGACCGGAGTGGCGGTGACCCCGGGGATCGATTTCGGCCCCGGAGCCGAGGGCTTTCTGCGCTTCTCTTACGCCAATTCCCTTGAAAACATAAAGAAAGCCCTCGACCGGATCGAACGCTTTATCGGTCAGCGCGGCGAAAAATCATAAACTACAGGAGATATACCCATGCTTATCGTAATGCATCACAGCGCGACCGAAGAACAGATTCAGGCGGTGGAGAAGGCGGTTGAGGCCATGGGGCTGCAGGCCTCGCCGATTCCCGGCAGTCTGCGCACCGCCATCGGCGTGCTCGGCAACCAGGGCTACGTCGACGACAGCGCTATTCGCGAGCTGCCCGGAGTGCGCGAGTGCATCCACGTCAGCAAGCCCTACAAGCTGGTTTCACGGGACTTTCACCCCGAGTCGACGGTAGTGGAGGTCGGCGGCGTACGCATCGGCGACGGCTGTCCGCCGGTGATCATGGCCGGGCCCTGCTCGATTGAAAGCGAAGAGCAGATGCTCGCCTCGGCTAAGGTGGTCAAGGCCGCCGGCGGGCACATATTGCGCGGTGGGGCGTTCAAGCCGCGCACCGGTCCCCACTCTTTTCAGGGCCTCGGGGTTCCGGGACTCAAGCACCTGCGCCTGGCCGGCGATGAGGTGGGCCTGCCGGTGGTGACCGAGGTCATGCGCATCGAGCAGCTTGACGATGTCTGCCGCTACGCCGACATCCTGCAGATCGGCGCCCGCAATATGCAGAACTTCGACCTGCTCAAGGAAGTCGGCAAGCTCGATCACCCGGTGCTGCTCAAACGCGGCATGAGCGCTACCCTCGAGGAATTCCTTGCCGCCGCCGAGTACATCGTCGCCGAGGGGAACAACCGGGTGGTCCTCTGCGAGCGGGGGATCCGCACCTTCGAAAAGGCGACCCGAAACACCCTCGATCTCTCGGTGGTGCCGCTGATCCGCAAGATGAGCCACCTGCCGATCATCGTCGACCCCAGCCATGCCACAGGTGTGCGCGCCCTGGTGCCGGTGATGGGCAAGGCCGCCCTGGTCGCCGGCGCTCACGGGCTGATGATCGAGGTCCACCCCGAACCGGAAAAGGCCCTCTGCGACGGCGCCCAGAGCCTCACCGGCGAGGGGTTTGCCGAACTGATGCAGGAGTTTGCCGGGCTGCTGAAGTATTTGGGATATTGAGAGGCAGAATTCAGGAGGCGGAAGGCGGAAGGCGGAAGACAGAAGACAGAAGACAGAAGACAGAAGACAGAAGACAGAAGACAGAAGACAGAAGACAGAACCTCGAACCTTGAACCTCGAACCTCGAACCTCGAACCTCGAACCTCGACCCTCGACCCTCGAACCTTGAACCTTGAACCTTGAACCTTGAACCTTGAACCAGCCCCCAGTCCCCGCTGTTCTAAACCGCCTGCAGGCGCAGCAGGGTGATTTCGGGGCGGCACAGAAAGCGCACCGGAAAGACGCTGGTGCCGATGCCGCGGTTGACGTAGAGGGGGGTGTCTCCCGGGCCCGTGCGGTAAAGGCCCGAAACGAAATCTCCGGAGTAGCGGGGCAGGTAGAAGGGGCGAACGAAAGGGATCCTGACCTGTCCGCCGTGGGTGTGGCCGCAGAGAATCAGGTCGTGGCGGTCATCGAGTACCGTGTGATCGAAGGCCGGCACGTGGGTGAGCAGGATATTGAGGCGGCCCGGGTCGGCCGCTTTCTGCAGCCGTTTCAGCGCGTCGGCCGGAGAGGGGTAGTCGAGGCCGAGCACCGAAACGGGAACCCCCCGTATATTCAGGTCCCGGCGCTGGTCGATCAGCAAGGTGGTGCCGACCCGGGCGAATTGCCGGCGCAGGTTTTCCCCTTCGAGGCGCGCCCAGTATTCCCAGTTGCCCTGCACTCCGAAGACACCCCCGGGCGCCTTGAGCAGCTTGAGGAACCGGCGCACCTCCTTGAGGTTGCGTTCTTTTTCCAGGTAGTCCCCGGTGAGGACGATCATGTCCGGAGACAGGTTTTTGACCGTGTCGGCGACCCGCTGGTGATAGCCGTGGAACGAGCGGATATGCAGGTCCGACAGGTGGACCAGGCGCAGCTCGCGGCCCGGAGGAACCTTCGCCACCTTCAGAGCGATCTCCTCGACGACGAACGAGTTGGGTTCCAGAAGCACCGCATCGCCGACAACGAGGCTTCCCAGGCCGGTGGCGCCTGCCGCAAGGAAACGGCGCCTGGACATTCCTGTCGGGTCTGGCTTGGCGGGTTCTTCCAATTCTTTCAATCTGGCCGGGCCTCCTGGTCTGTCGGCTTTAGTCTCGGCGCGCAGGGGGCTGCCCCTTGTCAGCCTGCACCGGATGGAGTATCTTAACCTAAATAGGCTTTTGTGATTAATTTAATTTGACGAAAGGTGCTATCACATGTCCGGCATTGCAGAAATAGGCCCCGGAATCTACTCGTTGGGAGCCCGGCATCCCGAGCTGAGAATATTCGACGAACTCTTTCCCACCCACAACGGCACGACCTATAACGCCTACCTGGTGCGCGGCAGCGAGAAGGTGGCGCTGATCGATACGGTCAAGGGCATGTTCACCGAACAGTATCTCGAGCGTCTGAGCTCGCTGGTGCCCCTGGAGCAGATCGACCTGGTGGTGGTCAACCATACCGAACCCGACCATTCCGGTGCCCTCGGCAAGCTTCTCGAGGCCAACCCGGAGATCACCGTCTGCTGCAGCCGGTCGGCCGCCAACTTTCTTCAGCAGCTTTACAGCGTGCCGATGAAGACCCGGGTGGTGGCCGAAGGGGAGGAGATCGACCTTGGCGGCAAGACCCTGCGCTTCATCCTTGCCCCCTACCTGCACTGGCCCGATACCATCTTCACCTACCTGCCCGAGGCGAAGATCCTCTTTCCCTGCGATGCTTTCGGGGCCCATTTCTGCGGCGACGGCCTGTTTGACGACGAGGTTGCCGACTTTAGCGCCGAGTTCGAGCACTATTTCGACGCCATCATGCGCCCCTTCAAGGACAAGATCCGCGAGGCGGTAGCCAAGGTCGAAGGGCTTGAAATCGAGCTGCTCTGTCCCTCCCACGGTCCGCTGCTGCGGCGCGATCCCAAGGCCGCCATCGCCCGCTACAAGGAGCTGGCCGCTCCGGTGGAGGATACCGGCTGCAAGCGGGCCCTGCTGCTGACCCTCTCCCCTCACGGCAACACCCGCAAAATGGCCGCCGCCGTTCGCGAAGGGCTCGAAGCCCGCGGCATCGAGGTGGTGGAGAAGGCCATCGCCGTTGCCTGCCAGGATGAGCTGCGCGACGAAATCGAGCGTTCCGACGCCCTGGTGGTCGGGGTCCCTACCATCAACCGCGATGCCCCCCCGCCGGTATGGGCCACCCTGTCGCTGGTCTCCACCGTCACCCCGCGCGGCCGGCTCGGCGCCGTGTTCGGTTCCTACGGCTGGAGCGGCGAAGCGGTCAACCTGATCGAGGAGCGCCTCAAGGGGCTCAAGTACACCCTGGCCGCCGCCCCATTGCACTACCGTTTTGCCCCGACCGACGAGGATATCCAGGCCTGCCGCGAGCTCGGAGAGCAGGTGGCTGCCGCGTTGCTCGAGGCCAAATAGACCGCAGGTTCATGAATCTGATACGGGCCGGCTTTAGGAGGCTGTCAGACTTAACAAGAGCCGACTGCAAAATCGACGGATCGGTCCAAATTCTCGCCCATCCAATTTTTCGTTTCGGCCCGCCAAGCCCGACAGCCTCCTGGTCGGCCCTTTCTTTATCCGGCGCCGAGTGCTCTGCCGGGGCACGTTGTCCGAATTGACCAGGAGGAACGAATGAATCTGTCCGAGATTATGGCGGCTCTGAACAGCTTTGTCTGGGGCCCGGTGATGCTGGCCTTTCTGGTGGGAACCGGGGCCTTTCTGAGTTTTCGTCTTGGTTTCATTCAGTTCGTCCAGCTCCCCCGCGCTCTGCGCCTGGTCTTCTCCAGGGCCCCCGAGGAGCAGGCCGACGGCGATATCACCCCTTTTCAGGCGTTGACCACCGCGCTGGCGGCGACCATCGGCACCGGCAACATCGCCGGGGTGGCAACCGCCATTCACCTGGGCGGACCGGGAGCGATCTTCTGGATGTGGGTCTGCGCCCTGTTCGGCATGGCGACCAAGTACGCCGAAGCGGTTCTGGCGGTGGAGTACCGGCAACTCCTCCCCGACGGTTCCATGCAGGGCGGGCCGATGCGCTATATCGCCGAAGGGCTCGGACTCAAATGGCTCGGCTGGCTGTTCGCCCTGTTCGGCAGCATTGCCGCCTTCGGCATCGGCAGCATGGTCCAGTCGAACTCGGTGGCGGTGGCCCTCGAGCAGACCTGGGGCGTCTCGCCGGTCGGGACCGGCGTGGTGCTGGCGGCTCTGACCGGGATCGTCATCATCGGCGGCATCCGCCGCATTGGCAAGGTCACCGAGAAGCTGGTCCCCTTCATGGGGATCGCCTACGTTCTCGGTGCCCTGGTCATTCTGGTCCTCAACGCCGAAAGGGTGCCCGAGGCCTTTGCCCTGATCTTCTCCCACGCGTTCAACCCGGCGGCGGCCAGCGGCGGCTTTGCCGGGGCGGCGGTTTCGGCGGCGATCCGTTTCGGCGTCGCCCGCGGAGTCTTCTCCAACGAGGCCGGCCTGGGCAGCGCGCCGATCGCCCATGCCGCCGCCCGCACCAAGAGTCCGGTGCGCCAGGGCCTGATCGCCATGACCGGGGTCTTTTTCGACACCATCATCGTCTGCTCCATGACCGCCCTGGTGATCCTTTCCACCGGTGCCTGGACCAGCGGCGAGACCTCCAGCGCGCTGACCTACCAGGCGTTCGAAATGGGGCTCCCCGGCCCCGGCGGGCTGATCGTCACCGTCGGCATCGCCATCTTTGCCTATTCGACCATGATCGGCTGGGCCTATTACGGCGAGGAGTGCATCGAGTATATCTTCGGCCTCGGCGCGCGTATGCCTTATCGCTACGTCTTCTGCCTGGTGGTGGCCCTCGGCGCTTTCCAGAAAGTCGGCTTCGTTTGGGATTTCTCCGATACCACCAACGGGGCCATGGCCATTCCCAATCTGATCGGTCTGATCGGTCTCTCCGGCGTGGTGGTCAGGGCGACCCGGCAGGCCCTGAAGAACCCCGAAGAGTATCTCTGAGAGTCGAATCCCCGTGACCGAATCCCTCATCGCCACCGTGGCGGTTGCCGCTCCCATCGACAAGACCCTCTCCTACGCGATCCCCGCAGAACTGATCGGGCGGGCTCGGGTCGGGGTGCGCCTGAAGGTGCCGCTCGGCCGGCGGCAGGCGGTCGGCTACCTGCTCGCCATTTGCGAAGGGGATGATGCCGGGCTTAAGCCGGTGGCCGAGGTCCTCGATGAGGCCCCCCTCTTTTTTGCCGAAATGGTCCCCTTTTTCACCCGGGCCGCCGAGTATTACTGCCACCCCATCGGCGAGGTGATCCGCTGTGCCCTGCCGGCGGGGCTTTCAGGCCGGGGGGAGGGGGTCTCCATCCTGCGCGAAAAGGTTTTTTCAGCGACCACCTTGAGCGGCGAGCCGTCGGGGACCCGGCAGCAGCAAATCCTCGCCTTGGTTCGAGAGCAGGGTCACGTTCCCCTCTCCGTACTGCGGGAGCGGTTCGACGCCCCCCACGCCCCCCTGAAGAGGCTGGTGGAGCTCGCTTTTCTGACAGAAGCCGAGGTCGAGCGGGTGCGCGACCCTTTTCTGGCCACCCCGGTCTCCGCCGATACCCCGGTGGAGCCGACAGCCGAGCAGCAGGAGGTGCTGTCGCGGATTGAAACCGCCCTAGCCGCCGGGGAGTTTTCCCCGCTGCTGCTGCACGGGGTGACCGGCAGCGGCAAAACCGAGGTCTATCTGCGCGCCATCGCCAGCTCTCTAAAAAAGGGTCGCCGGGCCCTGGTGCTGGTCCCCGAGATCGCCCTGACCCCCCAGCTGGTGGGGCGCTTCAGGGCCCGTTTCGTTGACGGCGCCGCCTCCATCGCGGTGCTGCATTCAGGCCTCTCCGACGGCGAGCGCTACGACGCCTGGCGGGCCATTGCCCGCGGGGATGTTCATATCGTCATCGGCGCCCGCTCTGCGGTTTTCGCCCCCTTGCCCAAACTGGGGGTGATCGTCATCGACGAGGAGCACGAGGCCAGCTACAAGCAGGGGGAGGGGTTCCGCTATCACGCCCGCGACCTGGCCCTGCTGCGCGGGCAGATGGAGGCGGCCACCGTTCTGCTTGGAAGCGCCACTCCGGCGGTGACCTCCTTTCACCGCGCCCTCGGCGGCCAGACCGCCTACCTTGAGCTGACCGGCCGGGTTCAGGACCGGCCCCTGCCCGAGGTCGAGATGGTCGATATGACCGCCACCCCGTACGGTGAATATCTCTCTGAGACCCTGGCCGAGGCGCTGCGCCAGAACCTCGAGCGCGGCGAGCAGTCGCTGCTCCTGCTCAACCGTCGCGGTTTCGCGCCGTACATTCTCTGCTCCGACTGCGGCACCTCCTTCCGCTGCCCGAACTGCGAGATCACACTCACCTACCATCAGCAGCAGCGCCACCTGCGCTGCCACTACTGCGACTATACCGACACCCCTCCCGAGCTCTGCCCCCAGTGCCGTGGAGGAAACATCCTTCCCGAAGGGGTCGGCACCGAACGGCTCGAGATCGAGCTGGCCGAACTTCTGCCCGGGGCGCGCATGGCCCGCATGGATCGCGACACCACCTCGCGCAAGGGGGCCCACCAGCAGTTGATCGACCAGATGACCCGGCATGAGATCGACATTCTGGTCGGCACCCAGATGATCGCCAAAGGGCACGATTTCCCCGGCGTTACCCTGGTCGGGGTGGTCAACGCCGACGCCACCCTCAACTTTCCCGACTTTCGCAGCGCCGAGCGGACCTTTTCGCTGCTGACCCAGGTGGCCGGCCGGGCCGGGCGGGGGCTCCTGCCCGGCCGGGTCTTCATCCAGACCTACTCGCCCGAGCACTATGCCCTGGTCTGTGCCGCCTCTCACGACTACCGGCAGTTTTTCGACCAGGAGGTCATCTTTCGCGAGGAACTCGGTTATCCCCCCTTCGGTTTTCTGGTCAACCTGGTGCTGTCGGGCAATGACGGCAAGAAGGTCGCTGCGGCCGCCGAGGCGCTGGCCGAAGGGCTGGAGCAGGCTGGCGCAGAGGTCGATGTCCTCGGTCCGGCCCCCTGTCCCCTGGCGAGGCTGCGCGGAAAAACCCGGGTACAGATTCTGCTTAAGGCCCCCGCACGCATGCCGCTGAGGCGACTGCTGGTGCGGTTGCCGCAGCTGAAAAAGCAGATCCCCGCGGGGGTGGGATTAGCCGTCGATGTCGATCCGGTGGATATGTTGTAAGGCGGAAGGCGGAAGGCGGAAGGCAGAAGGCGGAAGGCGGAAGGCGGAAGGCGGAAGGCGGAAGGCGGAAGGCGGAAGGCAGAAGGCAGAAGGCAGAAGGCAGAAGGCTGAAGCTGGAACTCAGAGCTCAGAACTTGACTTCAAGTCCGTCGAAGGCCAGCGCGGCCTCGATTCCCCTTTCTTTTCCCAAGTTTTCCAACCGTTTGTTCATTTCTTCATGACTTCCGGAAACGATCTCCTCGCCGCAGTGGGTGAACAGAGCCCGTTTTACGCAGGCTGCAGCACACCAGTCGAGCTGGCTGGGGATTGGCGCGTGGCCGCACAGGTTGCCGTTTTCAACACGCAGCAGCGATGCGTCGAAGCTCGCTCCGTCGCCGATGTACAGCGAAACGTCTCGGAGCGTCGTTGCGGGGTCGGAGAGTTCGGCAACGTCGGGGGAGTAAAAGATGCGGTGCGCTCCTTCGTCGAGCAGCAGGCCGACGGCCGGGGCTCGGACGGAATGAGCCAGGGGGCAGGGGGTGAGTTGCAAGGCGGCGACCGCTGTCGGCTGGCCGGGGTGGAGCAGGCGCCTTTCGGCTACGGGAAGAGCGTCGAGGCTTTGCCAGCACCCGGGGGTGGCCCAGACCGGGCAGGGGGCACCTCGCTCGAGTCCTCCGGTGTGGTCGGGGTGGGCGTGAGTGAGAATGACGGCGTCGGGGCGAAGGCTGTCGAGTTCGTCCAGCCAGTCCTCGCCGCAGTCGACCAGAATCCGCTCGCGCCCTTGGGTGATCATCATCGCGCTGTGCCGCCAGTGGCGGGAAGACCGCTGGTCGATACAGCCGCGGCTGCCGAGAAAGTGCAGTATCATGGCGGGGGAAGCGGCAGGGTGAAGGAGACGGCGGTCCCCCGGTTCGGTTCGCTGTCGATGGCAATGGTGCCGCCGTGGGCCTCAATGATGCTGCGAACCACCGCCATGCCGAGGCCGAGGCCCCCCTGGGCGGTGTCGGAGCTGTCGACACGGTAGAAATAATCGAAAATTCTGTCGACCTCTTCCCGGGTCATACCGAGGCCCTGGTCGCTGACGGTGACCCGCAGCCGGTCTTCGCTCGCCTGGCTGCTGATGCGGATCCGTCCCCCCTGGGGGGAATACTTGACGGCATTGCTCAGCAGGTTGTCGAGAACCTGCACGATCCGCTGGCCGTCGGCTTCGACCGTGGGATGGGCGGGGTCAAGCTCGATGTCGAAGCGGTGTCGGCCGGAGGCGCTTCTGCACGGGGCGACCGCTTTTTCGACGAGGGTGGCAATGGGGCAGCAAGCCATCTCGAGGGGGATCTTCTTGCCGGCCTGCAGGCAGTTGAGATCGAGCATGTCATCGACAATCCTGGACAGACGCTCTGCCTTGCTGCAGATATAAGAATGATATTCCTTCTGCTGCGCCGCGTCGATGACGCCGTATTCGTCCTGATGAAGCAGCAGGTCCGAATAGCCGATAATCGCTGTGAGGGGGGTCTGCAGTTCGTGGGCGGCGGTGGAGATGAACTGGTTGCGCATCCGTTCTATTTCTCTCTCCCGGGTTACTTCCTGCAGCAGGGTGATCACCCCGATCCTCTGGTTTTCCCGGTTGAGGGCCAGCGAGGTACGTACCTGCACGATTCTGGGGGATTGGGGGTCGGAGTTCGGCAGGGTCCAGTCCATCGGTTCCCAGGTCTCTTCCCCCTGGGCGGCCTGGCAGATTTTTTCCACCAGTTCCCTGTACGGGATCACCCGGGAAACCGGTTGTCCGATGGCCTGGTTGTGGGAGATCCCGAGCATCGATTCGGCCGCCATGCTCATCTGGATTATGCGGTTGCGTTCATCGGTGACCAGGAGACCGTCGCCGACCGACTGGAGAATGGCATCGAGCCGGGCCCGGTCTTTTCGCACCTTTTCCAGGGCCATTTTGAGTTTTTTTTCCGCCTCCCGGCGCCCGGCGATATGCTCCCAGTCCCGCAGTGCCCGCTCGCAGACCTGCGGCAGGTGGCTGAGGGTTTGCGCCGATTTCACCACGTAGTCGATCGCCCCGTGCTTCATCGCTTCGACGGCAACCTGCTCATCTCCGTGGCTGGTCAGTATGACCACGGGGTAAGCGACATCTTCGGCAAGGGAGGGCAGCAGGTCGGTTCCACGGCCGTCGGGAAGGAGCAGGTCGGCGAGGAGCAGGTTCGGTGGGTGGTTTGCAATCGATTCGCGTGCTTCGGCAAGGCAGCTCGTTACCGACAGGTGCAGTGGCCTGTCGCTCGACGCGAATGCATCGCTGATCAGGGCAGCATGGGTCGGCGAATCCTCCACCAGCAGGACTTGCAGGGATTGCGCTGAGTTTGGAAAACCCATGTCGTGCGCCATTTTTACCATCTGTCGGTCATCCGCTGTTTTAGGGAAATCAGACCAATAATTCAAAAAGATTTCGCCCCCCTGAATAGAAGCTTTCATGCCCAGGAGAAGAAATTAATGTTCTGTTCTGACAACATGCATCTTGCCGAGTTCTCTATTCATTTTTAACAGATTTACCAAATTAGTCACCCGGGTATTTTGGCAAAGAACGGTTATCCGCAATGAAGACTCTCGCGGAGCTGGTCCCAAACTTAGACTTTTTAGTTGCAGCCCTGCTAGCCCGACAGCCTCCTGCTAAAAAGATATTGATCAATTTTCAGGATGTGCGATTCTAGCCTCGATCTGAAGAGAGCAGAATCTCAAGAAAAGATGCGCACGTCAGGAGAGAACGTGAAATTATCGCCTCAGCTGTACCTGCTTGACGGGTCCAGTTTCATCTACCGCGCCTATTATGGAATCCG
>CALZIC010000007.1 GCA_945787285.1 uncultured Desulfuromonadales bacterium | reverse complement strand
TCGTCCGCAATAGGCTGCTTTGAGTAGCGCTTAGCAAGCATGTTCCAAAATCTTGCTGAATGAGCCATCTCTTCTCCTAGAAATCTAACTGCTTATGAGATCCAAGCAGAGCCCTCCGAAACGGTATGTAAGCCCGGGTAGCCCTTTACTCTTCCAAGGTAAAGACCCAGTAGGCCAACGGTGTAAGCGCAAATTCAGCAGCAATATAAAATATTAACAGCGGTGCTGGTTGCCCCTCGTTGAAGTAGCTGATGATTCTTCCTGTGACCAACCCGCCAGAGAAGATCATCGTAGTAAGTACTGCGACGTTTCGATATTTTTGGTTGAATGCCGAATACAACCAGAATAACCCCAGAGCCAGATACAGACACATGACCGCCCGGAGAATATGCGCAATGTTTGGATCGAGCTGTGGCAGGTTGAGGAACGTGCGGCCGAACCATTGGGGATCCACACCATAGAGCAAGGCTATGACCGAAACGATGATGAACGCTGCAATGAGAAAGGCTCTCTTGATTTTCATGGGCGCTCCTCTGGGCAAGGGTGTCGGGTAAGGCATTCAGTCCGAGAGTTTCTCGGATTCGATCAGGTGAAATCCCGCAGGTGATCGAAGAGCGTCGACGAATAGTGCCCTCGCTACGTTATGTGTTGATACTGCCCGATATCGCCGGGGAAGCAGTGCGGCAAGATGCTCGCCGAGAAAAAGTCCAACGGCCTCTAAGGTCCGGGCGCTGGATCGCGGACCTCCGATCAACAGCGAGGGCCTCGCGATCACCAGAGAAGTAAATCCCAGGGCGGCGAGATCTCGCTCTATCTCCCCCTTGACCCTAAGATAAAACAAGCGAGACCGGGGATTGGCGCCCAGTGAAGAAACCAGCCCGAACGTCGGGGTTCCCGCCTGATGCGTCAGTCTTGCCATAGTCAAAACATAATCATGATCCACGCGATAAAAGGCGACCCTGGATTTAGCCTGACGTAACGTGGTTCCCAGTGTGCAGAGCGCAAAGTCGGCCTTCCACCAGGGGGCGTCTTCCGGAAGAGTATCGAAATTGACAACGGGATTTTCCAACTTGGCATGAGATGGTAAGGGGCGGCGCGAGGGTGCGACCACCCGTGAAATCTCAGGATGTTGCAAGGCCATCTGCAACATTTCCTGCCCGACTTGGCCGGTAGCACCAATTATGAGCACGGTTTTCATAGACAGGTAGGGTCTCCGTAAGCTTCCCACGAAATGGACAGTCCAAAACAAGACAAACCACCCGCTTCTTTACGGATGGCTTGTGGTCATCGGTCAATATTTCCCCTAAATTCCAAGAACCTTGCATAAATCAGACATTGCCAATTATACCCGGTCATAGGTTGAGGTCAAAGAAGGGGGGGGCTTATTTATATTCCTACATTGTTCTGGGGTACTCAGATTAGTTGAAATTCGAAATTCTTACTGACCCTGCAATGCAAGAAAGGCCCACCCGCCCCGACGTTTGTGGAGGATCGTCAGGGATCATTCGTCTAGCCGAGTGCAAAGCTTTCCACCAATCGGGAAGGACACCAGCACGTCTATGATGAGCCTACTGGGGCAGTGAGCAGGGGATGTATGCGGAGGCCCATTGATAGTCCCCCCTACAAATTGGAGCCAAAAGGCTTCGCGGGGGATTTGGTCTATCTCTCGGTACCACTGGAGTAATACCAATTAGATAGAAAGTGTTTAATCAGCCACATGGGGCGGCGAACACCGGTTGGCTAACGTTGACGGGGCTTTGGTTCTAGAGGTGAAATCTCCAGCAAAATATTCCTCTAGCGGAACAGGGCCTGTTTCCCCATTTTCCAAACGACTAGCTGATCAGGGGGCGGGGCTTTTTTGCCATCCAGAGGTCTCCTGTTCTGCTCACTCCTGCTCAGGGTATCGCGAGCACGTCGACGGAAACATTCAATTTGTGCTCCCCCCCGCCAAACGCCACCCCTTTCAGGGGGGTCACATCCGAAAAGTCTCGTCCCCAGGCCACGGTAATATGCTGATCCCGCGGAATCTGGTTATTGGTCGGGTCGAAGTCGAGCCAGCCGGCTCCAGGCTGGTAGACAGAGAACCAGGCGTGCGAGGCATCAGCCCCGATCAGTCGTTCCGTTCCGGGGGGCGGCAGGGTTTCGATGTAACCGCTCACGTACCGCGCCGCAAGTCCCTGGGAGCGCAGGCAGCCGATCGCCAGGTGGGCGAAGTCCTGGCACACGCCGCTGCGGTGAGCCAATACTTCTTTCAGCGGAGTTGCGATGGTGGAGAACTCCGGATCGTACTTGAATTCACGGTAGATTCTCTGCATCAGGTCGTTGACCGCTTCGACGAGCGGTCTCCCCGCAGAAAAAGAAGGCCGGGCATAGTCTGTCAGCAGGTCATCGACGCTGACGCTAGGCGAATCAAGGGTAAACTGGGAGGCCAGCATCACCTCTTCGGACCGGTTGCTGCGCAGCCGCTCCCGGGCCGCTTCCCAGGAATCACTCTCATCTTTGGCGGGTAGATTCGACTCTTCGATCTCCACCACGCTGGTCGCCGTCACCACCATCTGGTCGTGAGGTTGCTGAATGGAAAAATAGGCCGCCCGGTTGCCGAAATAATCGATGCGCTCATAGTGATCATTGGGCTGCGGGTCGATCTGTAGTTTGGCCGAAAGAACCCTCTGGTGCGGCAGTTGCCGCGGCAGCAAACGGGCCTCGTTGTAGCAGAGCCCGGCCAGCGCTTCGTAAATGAATTCGGTCCTGTGGATCACCCGGTATTTCATACGTCCTCGTCCCGGTACCGCGGCGACAGCTGGTGAGGGGGCTGCGAATGGCTGAAGTAGGTGCTGGTAATCAGGTCTGAGAGTCGCCACAAGCTCTCTGTCTGTCCGGCCAGAAGATCATCCAGGGCTTTGCAGAACCCTTCGCCCTCCTCGATTTTCGATAAGTGTGCGGCATCGGCCAGGCGCAGTCGAGTGTAGGCCTCGAGGATGCAGCGCTCATCTTCATCGAGACGTTTCGACCCCTGACCGCGCGGCAGGTCGGCGACGTGCCGCTGCAGGCAGTCGAGTTGAAACGCCAGGGACCTTGGATGGCCCTGGTCCATCAAAATCAGCTCAAGAACCGTAGGCAGATGCATATATGAGTGGTAGCGGCGGCGGAAGGTGTTCAAACTGTCGCAGATCACCAGCACCGTCTCCATCAACTGGCGCTGTACCGCTTTGTCCATTGCCGAAACAAGGGTGGCCCGCAGCAGGGAGATCAGGCCCAGGGACCGTTCCAGTCGTCGTCCGACATCGAGGAGCAGCCAGCCTGCTTCGCGGGTCATGCTTTCCGCACTCAGCCCGCTGAAGGCGACCAGCTGCATGATCAGGTGGTCGAGGCGGTCCTCCGTACGGGAGTTTCCCGGTCCCGGCGCGTCCTCGTCCTCAGCCCAGTCCTGTTGGATGGCGTCGATCACCCGCCAGATTTCGGCCGGCCAGTGATCCCTGACCGTCAGCGCAACCTGGCCGAAGGACTGCAGAGTGGACGCCAGGCTGCCGAATCGATCCTCGCTCTGCAGCAGCGCATCCAGCTCGTCGCGGGGGTTCTGCAGGAGTTCTTCAGACCCTTTGCCGACGAACCCTGGGTAGGTTCCGGTGATATGGGTCAGGGCCCGCAGAAGGCTGTGGATGTAGGGCTTGGGCACCTCGCCATTGGCATCGCGCAGCTCGCGCTTGAGCAAAAAGATGGAGCGCAGCAGGCGGGCCGTCCCTTCGGCCCGCTCAACGTATCGACCGGCCCAGAAGAGGTTGTCCGCGGCGCGGCTCGGCAGCGGTTCAGCACGAAACGGCAGCACCTGGTCGCATTTGGGCTGCCGCCACAGGCTGACGTATCTGACCGGCTCCTTCGACAGCACCCAGGCGTCCTTGCTCAGCCAGCCGTCCTTGTTCGACACCACCAGCTCTCCTTCCTGCGGGGCGATGCGCGTCAGGCCGCCGGGCATCGCAATATAACCCTCATCGCCGGCGACCAGAAAGGTGCGAAGAACGGCGTGACGCGGCTCGACCCATCCGTCGATCAGTGATGGCGCTGTGGAGAAACTGATCATCTCCTGGCCGGTATAGAGATGCGGTTTACGCAGGATGCGCTCGCGCAGGGCAGACTGCTCGGCGGCCGTCAGTTGGGCGCCGAAGATCGAACTGAGTCCTGCCGTGCGATGGATCGGCTTGATGACGAGTTTCTCGAGATTCTCCAGAACGAAGTTGCGCTCGCGCTCCTGTCCGCACCACCAGGTCGCCACCGAGGGGAGTTTGAGGTCTTCGCCGAGAAAATACCGGGCGATATTCGGCATAAAGGCCATCAGGCCCGGGTTGTCGAGCACGCCGCTGCCGATCGGGTTGGCGATCGCCACGTGGCCGAGGCGCGCCGACTGCAGCAGGCCGGTGACCCCGAGCCGCGAATCCTCGCGCAGTTCCAGGGGGTCGCAGAAGGCGTCATCGAGCCTGCGCAAAATAACATCGACCTGATGCAAACCTTCCAGGGACTTCATCCACACCCGTCCGTCGCGCACACTCAGGTCTTCACCCTGTACCAGCGTATAGCCGAGATAGTTGGCAAGGTAGGCATGTTCGAAATAGGTCGGGCTGTACGGTCCTGCCGTCAGAACCACAACCTGGGGATCTTCGCGGTTCTGCGGAGCGAGCCGGGCGAGCCTTTGGCGCAGAGGCTCGAAGAAGCCGGCCAGCCGCTTGACGTGACAGTTGCGAAAAAGTGCCGGCGCGATGCGCGTCATAACCATGCGGTTTTCCAACGCGTAGCCGGCGCCGGAAGGGGACTGGGCCCGATCGTCGATCACCCACATGCGGCCGTCGGGACCGCGGGCGAGGTTGGAAGAGCAGAGGACCAGGGGGCGGTTGCCGGGGAACGATACCCCGACGCAGGAACGCTGGAAGCCGGCGTGGCTGAAGACCAGCTCTGGCGGCAGAATGCCCTCTTTGAGCAGCATCTGCGGACCGTAGAGATCCGTCAGGATCAGGTTGAGCAGTTCAGCACGCTGCACCAGTCCGGCTTCGATGGTCGCCCACTCCTCATCGCTGATGAAGAGCGGGATCGGGTCGAGCTGCCAGGGCCTGGCGGCACCGCGCAAGCCGTCGTGGACGTTGAAGGTAACGCCGTTTTCACGCAGCAGCCGCTGGGCCATCTGGCGGCGGCGCTCAAGGCCTTCCCTGCCGAGCTGGTCGAGTTCCTGCATGAGGGGCTGCCAGTGGGGGAGCAGACGCCCCTCCCCGGCATACATCTCGTCATAGGCTTCCAGCCTGGTGGAGTAAGACTGGCTGACTGATCCGGGGGGCGACTCATCGGGTTGCTGCACGGCTTGGTCCTCGTCTCGATAGCATGGAATTGATCGTTTTCTGCTCTATTATATCATCCAGGCAAACGTCTCAAATCTACGGTATAGGGGAATTCCTCGTTCGGCTCCTCCGCAGGGGGAGCCATCGGACGTATCGCTCCGGCACTGGGGGTAAAGGTGCCGAGTCCGGCAAAGGCGGGTGGCGTCGTCTGCACCGCCCCGGAGGTGCCGCCAAGGTCCCAGAAGCGGGTGATTCGACGGGTCTCGGCCTCAAAGGCATTGACCGGGAAAGCCTCATAACTGAGGCCGCCGGGGTGGGAGACATTATAGGTGCAGCCGCCGATCGACTGGCCGTTCCAGGTGTCGATGACATTGAACACCAGCGGAGAATGCGGCTTGATGGTCGGGTGCAGGGCCGAGGGGGGCTGCCAGGCACGGTAGCGAACCCCGACCACATACTCCCCTTTGCGCCCGGTGCTGCGCAGAGCCAGACGCCGACCGTTGCAGACTACCGCGTGGCGCGCCTCGTTCAGGCCGGTGATGCGCAGCTGCAGCCTCTCCACCGAGGAGTCGACGAAGCGGGCCGTTCCCTGGCTCCCCATCTCCTCGCCGAGCACGTGCCACGGCTCGATGGCGAAACGCAGTTCGAGTTCCATCGCATCGATATTGAGCGATCCGAAATGCGGAAAGCGAAACTCGAGGAACGGCTCGAACCACGAAAGCTCGAAGGGGTAGCCGCCCCGGTGCAGATCGGTGACCACCTCCCGCATATCCTCGCGAACGAAGTGGGGCAGCAAAAACCGGTCGTGCAGTTCGGTTCCCCAGCGAACCAGATCATGCTCGTACGGCTTGTTCCAGAACCAGGCGATCAGGGTGCGCAGCAGCAGGTTCTGCACCAGGCTCATGCGGGCATGGGGCGGCATCTCGAATGCGCGCAGCTCAACCAGGCCAAGACGCCCCGAGGGGCTGTCGGGTGAGTAGAGCTTGTCGATGCAGAACTCGGCGCGATGGGTGTTGCCGGTCAAGTCGATGAGCAGGTTGCGCAGCAGGCGATCGACCAGCCAGGGGGCCGGCACCTCCCCCCGGGGCATCTGTTGGAAAGCGATCTCGAGTTCGTACAGGGTGTCGTTACGGGCCTCGTCGACCCGAGGCGCCTGGCTGGTCGGGCCGACGAACATTCCCGAGAAAAGATAGGAGAGCCCAGGGTGGTGCTGCCAGTAGGTGATCAGGCTGCGCAGCAGGTCGGGGCGGCGCAACACCGGGCTGTCGGCCGGGGTTGCGCCGCCGATGGTGATGTGGTTGCCGCCTCCGGTGCCGGTATGACGGCCATCGAGCATGAATTTCTCGGTGCCGAGACGGCTCAGGCGCGCCTCGGCGTAGAGCGCGGTGGTGTTGTCCACCAGCTCGCGCCAGGTGGCGGCCGGGTGGATATTGACCTCGATGACCCCCGGGTCGGGGGTGACCAGCAGCCGCTCCAGGCGGTAGTCGCGTGGCGGCTCGTACCCCTCCAGGACCACCGGCAGCGACAGCTCGGCGGCGGTGGCCTCGATTGCGGCGACCAGGGTCAGGTAGTGTTCGAGCATCTTCAAGGGAGCCATGAAAACGTGCAGACGCCCGTCCCGGGCCTCGACACAGAGTGCCGTGTGCGGCACATCGTCCAGGTCGCCATCGTTACTGCCGTCGGCCACCGACTGTTCATGCAGTTCCGGGTGGGCGGCGACCTGCTCCTCGAGTTGACTGTACCGCTTGGCCACCTCGCCGTGGTAATCCCCGAGCGGCGGCAGCTCCCCGAACTGATTGTGTTCCGGCCGGAGTTCGTCGCTTTCGGCGGGCACCCGGGGGAGCGAATCGAGCGGCAGGCGCAGGCCCATCGATGATCCGCCGGGGATCAGGACCATCCGCCCTCGGCGGAACTCCCAGGGCCCGCTGCGCCAGCCGCTGCGGGCCGGATCCCATTGCAGCGGCAGGGCGTAGCCGGCCGGCATACCGAGGCCCTTGTCGAGCAGTTGTGCCAGGTAGCGGCGCTCTAGCGGGTCTTTAAGATCGGCCTTAAGCGGGTCGACATTCTCCGGCAGGGTCCCTTCCTTCCAGAGGTAGTAGACGGTGTCCTCAAAGCCGGGCACGACCCGGCCCGGATCGATACCGAGCCGCGTGGCCAGCTGCCGGGCGAACTGTTCAGCGTGCTCATGAGTCATGCCGTAGTCTTTGGCGACATCGGCAAGGAGTTCAGGATCGCGCCATACAGCGGTACCGTCCTTGCGCCAGAAACAGCCGTAGGACCAGCGCGGCAGCTGCTCACCCGGATACCATTTGCCCTGGCCGAAATGCAGCAGCCCGCCGCTGCCGAAGGTTTCCCCCAGGCGTCGGACCAGGGTGTTGGCCAGCGCTCTTTTGTGCGGACCGTCGGCCTTGGTGTTCCACTCGGCGCCCTCCATGTCGTCGATCGAAACGAAGGTCGGCTCCCCGCCCACTGTCAGGCGGACGTCCCCTGCGGCCAGGTCGGCATCGACCTGCTCGCCCAGCGCATCGATCCGTGCCCACTGCTCGTCGCTGTAGGGTTTGGTCACCCGCGGGTCTTCGTGGATTCGCTCGACAGTGTTGGCGAACTCGAAGGTCACCTCGCAGTTGTCCATCGCGCCGGTGATCGGTGCGGCGCTCGAGGGGTGGGGCGTGCAGGCCAGCGGGATGTGCCCTTCGCCGGCAAACAACCCGGAGGTCGGGTCGAGGCCGATCCAGCCGGCCCCCGGCACGTACACCTCGGCCCAGGCGTGCAGGTCGGTGAAGTCGGCCGCTGTCCCCGAAGGCCCGTCGAGAGATTTCTCATCAGCGGTCAACTGGATCAGGTAGCCGGAGACAAAGCGCGCCGCCAGTCCCAGGTGCCTGAGGGTCTGCACCAGCAGCCAGGCCGAGTCGCGGCAGGAGCCGATCGCCCGCTCGAGGGTCTCCTCGCAGGTCTGAACTCCCGGCTCCATGCGAATAGAATAGTCGACCATTTCCCGGACCCGTTGGTTCAGGCTGACCAGGAAGTCATTCGTCGGTGTCGCCGTCCGGTCGACCTGTTCCAACCAGGCGCTCAACAGGGGCCCGCTCTCGGTCACCTCGAAATAGGGCGCAAGGTCCTTTCGCAGTTGCGTTTCATAAGCGAAAGGTATCCTCTCGGCATACTCCTCGACGAAGAAGTCGAAGGGATTGATAACGGTCATATCCGCCACGACCTCCACCTCGATCTTAAGTTCGCGAGTCTTCTCCTGAAAGACGAGACGCGCCAGGTAGTTGCCGAAGGGGTCCTGCTGCCAGTTGAGAAAATGCGCCTGCGGAGTGATTCGCATGGCGTACGAACAGATCGGGGTCCGCGAATGCGGGGCAGGTCTCAACCTCAGGACGTGCGGGGAGAGATTGACCGGCCGGTCGAAGCGGTAATGCGTGATGTGCCTGCAGGCAACGCGTATGGACATGGAAGCGATATCTCCCTAACTCTGTTTCTGTTCCTTTACGGCGGCAGTCGCTGCCGGGATGGAGAAGAACGTCTCAAAGACCACTTCGCTCACCTGATTCAACCGGGTTTGCAGATTGTCGATGAACTCATGCAGGCCGACCGATTTGATATCGTCGATGGTGGTGTAGTCGATATCCGCCAGCAGGCGGCCAAGGGTCTTCTCCGCGCGGTTGGTGAAGCGTCCGCGCATGGTCCCGGAGATGTTGCGCAAGGCGAGTTCGGCCCTGATCAGGCAGTGGTGGATGGCCCGCGGGAACTGGTTGTCGAGGACCAGAAATTCGATGATCTGGTCCGGGGCGATCTGCCCGTAACTCTTGCGATACATCTCGAAGGCGCTTGCCGAGCGAAGTATGGCCCCCCACAGTATATGGTCATAGGGGGTGCCGATGTAATCGATCGACGGCAGCAGGATAAAGTACTTGACGTCGATGATGCGGGCGGCCTTGTCGGCCCGCTCGAGCATGCGGCCGAGTCGGGCGAACTCCCAGCCCTCGTCGTGGGTCATGGTATTCTCCGACAGGCCGGCAAACATGAGGCTGGCCATCATGATCTCGTCGAAAAACTCGTGGGGGAGTTCGATCCCGTCCCCCTTGCGCGAAGCCTCTTTGAGCATCAGGTAGAAGGTGTTGAGCTGCTGCCACATCTCCGAACTGATCCACTCCCGCACCGAGCGGGCATTTTCCCGGGCCATCTGCAGGCAGGAGAGGATCGAGTTGGGGTTGCGCGCGTCGAAGGTGAGAAACTGCACCACGTTCTCGCGGTTGAACTCGGTGTAGAATTCCTTGAACAGCTCCTCATCGCCGGTTGTCACCACCAGCGGCTCCCACTGTTCGCCGATCCCGGCCGGCAGATCGAGAATCATGTGATAGTTGGCGTCCATGATGCGCGCCACGTTTTCGGCCCGCTCGATATAGCGGGCCATCCAGTAGATCGACTCAGCGACCCGGCTCAGCATGAGGCTCCTCCTTCGGGCAGGGAGCAGGCTTCGACCACCCAGGTGTCCTTGCTGCCGCCCCCCTGGCTGGAGTTGACCACCAGCGACCCCTTCTTCAGGGCGACCCGGGTCAGCCCGCCGGGCATGACGTAGATATCCTCGCCGTAGAGGATGTAGGGGCGCAGGTCGACATGCCGTCCCTCAAAGTGGTCGTCGATCAAGGTCGGCACCCTGGAGAGCGCCAGGGTCGGCTGGGCGATGAAGTCGCGCGGGTTGGCCCTGACCTGCTCGGCGTATGCGTCACGCTCCTGCTGGCTCGAGTGGGGCCCGACCAGCATGCCGTAGCCGCCCGATTCGCCGACTTTTTTAACCACCAGCTTGTCGAGGTTGGCGAGCACGTGGTGCAGGTCTTTCTCCCTCCAGCAGAGGTAGGTCTCCACGTTGTTGAGGATGGCGTCTTGGTTGAGGTAATATTTGATCATCTCCGGCACATAGGCGTAGATGGCCTTGTCGTCGGCCACCCCGGTGCCCGGGGCATTGGCCAGGGAGACGTGGCCGGCGCGGTAGGCGCGCATCAGGCCGGGGACGCCGAGCATGGAGTCGCTGCGGAAGACCTCAGGGTCGATGAAATCGTCGTCGATGCGTCGGTAGAGCACATCGACCGGCTTCAGGCCGTTGGTGGTGCGCATCATGACCCGATCGTCAATCACCACCAGGTCGCGTCCTTCAACGAGTTCGATCCCCATCTGCTGAGCCAGAAAGGAGTGCTCGAAATAAGCCGAATTGTAGATGCCCGGGGACCAGACCGCCACCACCGGCTTGTCGTGGCGTGGCGGTGCCAGGTTCTGGAGAAGTCCGAGCAGACGATTCGGGTAGTCGGCAACCGGCACCACCCTGGCGGCATCGAACGCCTTGGGAAAGCTGCGCTTCATGACCACGCGATTCTCGAGCACGTAGGAAACCCCGGAGGGGCAGCGCAGGTTATCCTCGAGCACATAGAATTTGCCGTCGCCGCCGCGCACCAGGTCGGTGCCGGTGATGTGGCACCAGACGCCGTTCGGCGGATTGAGCCCCATGCATTCAGGGCGGAAACCACTGGCCGAGCGGACCAGCTCCTCAGGGATGATGCCGTCCTTGAGAATTTTCTGGTCATGGTACAGATCGTCGATGAACAGGTTGAGCGCCTGTACGCGCTGCTTAAGTCCGGCCTCGATCTCGGCCCACTCGTTGCTCGGAATGATGCGCGGCACGATGTCGAAGGGAAAGATCCGTTCGGTTCCCTGCTCGTCGCCATAGACGCTGAAGGTAATGCCCATCTGCAGCAGGGTCTTTTCGGCCGCCTCCTGGCGGCGCTTCAACTCCTCGAGCGGCAGGGCGCTGAAACGCTCGACAACGGCTTCGGTGCCGGGCCGCGGCTGCCCCTGGGCGTCGAACATTTCGTCATAGAATCCACCGTTATCGTAGTTCTGAAAGCGCATCGTCATCCTCGCGTAAAAGAACATTACATATGATCTTTCGTAACTTTCAATTCAAGCGGGTTCAGCGGATTTGTCAAGGCAACCCAGTGGCGAAGCAGAAAGGTTTTCGCCAGCTCTTAAGCGTGCTCTCCCGGTCTGTTAGCGTTCTCACCCCCTGCTCCCGAACTCGGCGCACGACAGGGGAATGGCGAGTTTCGGGACGGACCATTCCGGCGACCTCAGGAAGAAAAGCTCTGAAAAATCCGCTTTTTAGTATGTGATGCTTCAAAAGAAAAAAGGGGGCTAAATGGGGGAAGGCCTGGAAAGCAAAGGGTTTCGCTCATCACCGACCATGGCGTAAGTCGAGTAGCCGTATTCGGCTCTACGCAAGGGGGGAAGGCGGCCCCGAAACCAAAAGCTCAAAGGTGAAAATCAGGAATGCTTTTGCCAGCCTGTCGATGTAGGTCGGTCCAGGTCCTGAAGGAAGCAATTCGGATGAGCCTGTTTCCAACCGGAACCCGCAACGAAAAAGCCCCACTTTCCCATTGGAGAGTGGGGCTAATCTTTTGACGTCTATTGAGAAAGGGATGGTCGGGGCGAAAGGGTTTGACCCTCCGCTCCCCCTCCTAGTAATAGTCCTCTTCGCGCTGGTGGCGGATCGCCAGGATGGTGACTGTCTCGTTGTCCTCGATCTCGAACAAGGCGACATAGCCGCCAGAGCCGAAGGGAATGATCACCTCACGTAAAAACGGGTTGTCAGGCGCGGCTTTGCGACAGGAGAAAGGGAAGTCACACAGAAACTCGATACTTTTGCCGATAGCTTCGCGCGCCCGTCGAGCGGCCTCCAGATCACGGTCCAATAAAAATTTGTATAACCGCTGCAAGTCCTCTCTGGCGGCCTTAGTATAGCGAACTCTATAGCTCATTTGCGATTCTTGGCTTCGGCCTGGGCAAGAAGGTCGTCCAGTTCACCCAAGACATCTTCGGCATCGAAATATTCGCCGGTTCGCCGCGCCTCATCACGCGAAGCAAGGCCCCGGGCGATGAACTCCTGTTGCATGCGTCGGTGCTCGATGTTGGCCCTCAGGGATTTCTCCACGAAGTTCGATAGGGTCTCGCCTTCTTGTAAAACGCTCTCGGCTGCCTGGCGCAGTTCGGGGTCGACGCGAAGCGATGGAATCGAGGCTGTTTTCATTTGGCTTACTCCTTGCGTTGCATTTGCAATACAGTATAGCGTATCCAGTGTCTGGAGACAACCGGGCGAATGGGGGGCAAGGAAAACGGCAAGTATCGGGGAAAGACCGGAGAGGAAAACTGAAAAGTCCCACTCCCTGATCAGGGGTGGCGCTAAGCTTTTAACATAACTGGAATTAAATGGTCGGGGCGAGAGGATTTGAACCTTCGGCCCCCTGCTCCCGAACCCGACGCACTCGTGGAGGGCGGGGGGCATGAGGCGAAACTTCCTTCTCGTCCCTGAATAGCTACAGCCCTGTTCCAAAGGCAAGCGGCAAGAGACGACTACGGGATTTGCTGGGAGTCTCCCGCGTCTCCCTGTTCGGCATGTATCATGCCTGCCGTCTCGGCGTTCTTGGCTGGAGTGGTTTTGCACCGGCAGTCACGGCCGGTTTCCGGGGTGGGGCTTCAGCCGCCACGCAGCCCCTTGCGCCTGAGGATGAGACCGGTAGCCAGGCCGGCAAAGGCCAGCAGGAACAAAGCAAGTGTGGCAAGAATAACTTTCATGGTTTTATCCCTTCGATCAGATTCCGAAACGCCGGACGAGTGTGCTGTTTGGTTAATCGTGGCAGTTAATTCCGAGTCAATTTGGTTGATGCCAAGGCGTTGCCGACGCAGGCCTAGCCTTGCGTTACGTCAAGGAGGCACAACGCAGACAGCGGCCAAAAGGGCCGGAATTATAGGTCACGATTAACCGCACAGTGCACTAGCGCCACCCGTCAACGATGCCTGGTCGCGGGTCAGAAAAAAATGGGGACTTGATAGTGTTCGCAGAACCGGCGTCCCTTTGTTTCGCCCAAAATTATCAGCGTCGTGGCCAACCGGCCGCCACATCAAAGGTCGGCCAGTCCCTGCGCATGGCGGATCATCCGTTTCATGGCCTTTTCTTCCTGATATTTCAAGGTCTTGAAAAGATACAGGGTTTCATCGTTGGTGCAGTGGTCGAGCAGGTAGGTGAAATAATTGATCAGGTTTGTTTTGTAGCTGACCGCCGCTTTCACCAGTTGGTCGAGATCGGTCCTGGCCGCCTCGTCGATCATGTCCGCCCCGGCTTCGGGAAAATTGATTTCCATCCCCTTGAACCAGTGGTCGAGCACGTGAGGCGAGGCCTCGTGGCAGTATTCCCCCAAGGCCAGGGCCCGGTGCTGTTCATGGTCGATCAGGTAGTCGAGCATTAGGCGGACCCGCGGGGAGACATCGCCGTCCGCCAGCGCCTGGTAGTAGTGGCTGACGGCCCGGTGATAGTCCGGGGCCAGGTGATGGAGAATCGTTCGTGTCTGCTCAAAGCGCATGCTCAGCTCCTGCCAAATTAGATTCCGAAATCATCAAACATGACATTTTCCTGTTCTACCCCCAGGTTGTGCAGCGTCTCTTTCACCGCGTTGACCATCATCGGCGGACCGCACAGGTAATATTCGCAGTCTTCCGGAGCCGGATGCCCGACCAGGTAGTTATCGTAAAGGTACTGGTGAACGAAGCCGGTGGCGCCGGTCCAATGATCTGTCGGCAGCGGGTCGGACAAAACCAGGTGCCAGGTGAAGTTGGGGAATTGCTCCGCCAGGGCGTCGAACTCCTTCACGTAAAAAGCTTCACGAAGGCTGCGGGCCCCGTACCAGAAGGAGATCTTGCGTTGCGAATTCAGGCGCTTGAGCTGGTCGAAAATGTGGGAGCGCATCGGCGCCATGCCGGCGCCGCCGCCGACAAAGACCATCTCGGCCCCGGTGTCCCGGGCGAAAAACTCGCCGTAGGGACCGGAAATGGTGACCCCGTCGCCCGGCTTCAGGTTGTAGATAAAGGAGGACATCTGTCCCGGGGGGGCGTCGGGGACCGAGGGCGGGGGCGGACAGACGCGCACGTTGAGCATGACGATCCCCTTTTCCTCGGGATAGTTGGCCATGGAGTAGGCACGCATGATCGGCTCGCTGACTTCGGAGCGGTACTGCCAGATGTTGTATTTGTCCCAGTCATCCCTGAACCGTTCGGCGATCTCCATGGTCCGATATTCGACAACATGGGGCGGCGCTTCGATCTGAATGTAGCCGCCGGCGCGAAAGTCGAGGTCTTCGCCTTCGGGCAGCTCCAGGACCAGCTCTTTGATGAAGGTGGCGCGGCTGTCGTTGGAGCGCACGCGGCATTCCCATCGGCGAATGGCGAAGATCTCGGCCGGCAGTTCCAGGGCCATGTCCTGCTTGACGTTGAGCTGGCAGGAGAGCCGGTACCCCTCCCTGGCATCCCGCTTGTTGATGTGGGCTGTTTCCGTCGGTAGGATATCGCCGCCGCCGCCCACAACCTTGACCCGGCACTGGCCGCAGGTTCCGCCGCCGCCGCAGGCCGAAGGGATGAAAATGTCATGGTCGCCGAGGACCCCGAGCAATTTGCTGCCGGGGTCCACCGTGAGGCCTTTTTCCGGATCCTCATTGATGCTGATGGTCACTTCGCCCGACGGGAGCAGCCAGGCCCTGGCGATCAGGATCAGGACCACCAGAATCAGCACGATGCCGGTAAAAAAGAGGACGCCTAAGACGATTTCAGTCATCGTTCATGCTCACAGCTGAATGCCGGAGAAGGACATGAAGGCCATGGCCATCAGGCCGGCAATCATGAAGGTGATGCCCAGCCCGCGCAGGCCGGCCGGGACATCGGCGTATTTCATCTTCTCGCGTATGCCGGCCAGGGCCATCAGTGCCAGGGCCCAGCCGGTGCCGCTGCCGAAACCGAAGACGATGCTTTCGGCGAAGTTGTAGTCGCGCTCGACCATGAACAGGGAGCCTCCGAGGATGGCGCAGTTCACGGTGATCAGCGGCAGAAAGATGCCCAGGGCGTTGTAAAGCGCCGGGAAAAAACGATCGAGAACCATTTCCAGGATCTGCACGATCGCGGCGATCACGCCGATGTAGCAGATCAGGCCGATGAAGGTGAGATCGGTGTCGCCATAGCCGAGCCAGGACAACGCCCCCTCCTGGAGCAGATAACGGTAGATCAGGTTGTTGGCCGGAACCGTGATGGTCTGCACCACGACCACGGCGATGCCCAGGCCGACGGCGGTGTCGACCCTTTTCGAGACGGCGAGAAAGGTGCACATGCCGAGAAAAAAAGCCAGCGCCATGTTCTCGATGAAAATCGCGCGGACCAAAAGACTCAGGTAATGCTCCATCTCTTAGTTCTCCTTCTCGATCTGATCGGTTTTCCAGCCGCGCAGGACCCAGATCAGCAGGCCGATGATGAGAAAGGCGCTCGGAGGCAGCAGCATCAGGCCGTTGGGCAGGTACCAGCCCCCCTCGCTCGTCGTGGGCAGGATGGTGAAGCCGAGCAGCTTGCCGGCGCCGAGCAGTTCGCGAAAAAAGGCCACCAGGATCAGCACCAGGCTGTACCCCAGGCCGTTGCCGATGCCGTCGAGCAGGGCGAGCCCCGGCGGGTTCTTGATCGCAAAGGCCTCGGCACGACCGAGCACGATGCAGTTGGTGATGATCAGTCCGACGAACACCGAGAGCTGCTTGCTGATGTCGAAGGCGTAGGCCTTGATGAACTGGTCGACGATGATCACCAGGGTGGCGATGATGGTCATCTGGACGATCAGGCGGATGTTGCCCGGGATGTGCTGGCGGATCAGGCTGACCGAAAGGTTGGAGCCGGCGATGACAAAGATGACCGCCAGGGCCATGACAAGCACGGTCTCGAGCTTGGAGGTGACCGCCAGGGCGGAGCAGATGCCGAGGATCTGCAGGCCTATGGGGTTTTTGTTGAACAAAGGGTCCAGCAAAACATCTTTGGCGCTGCTCATTGTATCAAGCCTTCCGTTTGCAACGTTGCGAGAAAGGGCTGGTAGCCGTCTTTGCCCATCCAGTAGCGCAGCAGGTGGCTGACGCCGCGCGCCGTCAGGGTCGCGCCTGAGAGGCCGTCCACCTGGTGGACGGCGTTCTCCGATTCCCGGTCGACCATCCCTTTGAGAACCTCGATGCGCAGTTGGCCCGAGGCGTCGAAGATCTTTTTGCCCGGCCATTGCTTCTTCCAGTCCGGGTTGTCGATCTCGCCGCCCAGTCCGGGGGTTTCCCCGTGCTGGTAAAAAGAAAAACCGGTGATCGTGGTCAGATCGTTTGCCAGGGAGATGAACCCGTACATGGTCGACCACAGGCCCTTGCCGTGCACCGGCAGGATCAACTGCTGCAGCCGGCCCTCATCGCCCAGCACCAGGTAGACGTCCTTGTAGCGGGAGCGGGTCTTGATGCCCGCGAGATCCTGTTGCGGCGCAATCCGGTGGCTGGTCTGGGGATCTCGCGCGGCGGCGCGGCTGTCGAAGTTGGCGGGGTCGAGACCGCGCTCGAACTGGCCCGTCTGCAGATCGACGATGCGCGGCTGGATCTGGCCGAACTGCTCGTCGATGGGCCGGCCCGCCTCGTAGATCCCCGCCGCCAGCAGGATGTTCTTGCGCTTTTCCTCGAGCCTGTTGCGCTCCTGGCGGCTGCTCAGGCCGACGGCCGCTGCAGAAACCAGGATGGAGCAGACCAGGCACAGCACGAAGGCGACGCCGAGGACTTTGGCGGTACTATCCCTGGACATGCCGCAGCCTCCGCCTGATGTGGACCTTGAGCACCAGCTGGTCGATCAGCGGCGCAAAGACATTGCCGAAGAGGATGGCCAGCATGACGCCCTCGGGGAAAGCCGGGTTGAGAACCCGGATCATGATGGCCATGGCGCCGATGAGAAAGCCGTACAGCCATTGCCCCTCCGGGGTCATCGCCCCGGAGACCGGATCGGTGGCCATGAACACGAGGCCAAAGGCCAGGCCACCGAGCACCAGATGCCACTGCGGCCCGAGCTCGAACATCGGGTTGGTGCTGCTGCCGACCAGCAGAAACAGGGTGGAGAGGGCGGCGACGCTGAGCAGCCCCGAGAGCATGATGCGCCAGGAGCCGATGCCGGTGGAAACCAGGATGGCCGCCCCAAAGAGGCAGGCCAGGGCCGAGGTCTCGCCCATCGACCCGGGGATGGCGCCGATAAAGGCGTCGAACCAGCTGGTCACCGCCGCCACCGCCTGCACGCCCCCTTCGGCGGCCCGGGCCAGGGCCGTCGCGCCGCTGATGCCGTCCACGGCGGTCCACACGCGGTCGCCCGAGATCTGGGCCGGGTAGGCGAAAAACAAAAAGGCACGGGCCGTCAGCGCCGGGTTGAGGAAGTTTTTGCCGGTCCCGCCAAAGATCTCCTTGCCGATCACCACCCCGAAGCTGATCCCCAGGGCCACCTGCCACAGGGGCAGGGTCGGCGGGCAGATCAGGGGGAATAGCGACCCGGTGACCAAAAAGCCCTCGTTGAGCTCGTGGCGACGGATGATGCAGAAGAGCGCTTCCCACAGGCCGCCGACGATGTTGGTCACCAGATAGATAGGGACAAACCAGGCCGCCCCCAGCAGCAGGTTGTCGAGCCAGCTGTTCGGGTCGCCGCCGTAACCGAGCATCTCCAGCACGGCGCCGCGCCACCCCTCGACGCTGCCTCCGGTGAGCTGCAGGGCCAGGTTCGCCTGGTGGCCGGTGTTCCACATGGCCATGAAAAAACAGGGAAGAAGGGCGATCACCACGGTGATCATGACCCGCTTCAGATCCATCCCGTCGCGGACATGGGGAGCCCCGGCGGTCACCTCCCCGGGGGTGTAAAGGAAGCTGTCGGCCGCTTCGAAAAGGGGATAGAGACGTTCGAGCCTGCCGCCACGAGCAAAATGAGGGCGAAGCGTGTCGAGAAGGTTGCGCAGTCCTTTCATCAGCCCTCTTCTTCAATCTTTTGCAAGGTTTGCCGCAAATGAAAGCCGTAATCCATCTTCCCCGAACAGACAAAACTGCACAGGGCCAGATCCTCTTCATCGAGTTCCAGGCAGCCCAGATCCTGGGCCAGGTCGGAATCGAGAGTGAGCAGAGAGCGCAGCAGCCAGGTCGCCTTGAGGTTGAGAGGCATCACCTTTTCAAAGGCGCCGATCGGGACCATGGCGCGCAGGCTGCCATGGGTGCTGGTGCTCATCGCCAGGGGCCGTCGCGGCAGCAGGGCCGAGGCGAAGATTCTCTTGATCGAGAATCTTTTCAGGCCCGGCATGCTCCAGCCGAGAAATTCTCGTTGCCTGCTCTCCTGAAGAACCGAGACCTGGTTGTGGTAGCGGCCAAGAAAGTCGACCTCGGCGGCGGCGCGGCGCCCGCTCAGCACCGAGCCTGAAATCACCCGGTTCTCCCCTTCCTGCAACTGGCCCGCCACCAGCTCCGACAGGCAGGCCCCAAGGCGGCTGCGGATCAGTCGAGGGTTTTTCACTGCCGGCCCGCCGAGGGCGATAATTCTGTCAGTGAGGATTCTGCCGGTCAGAAAGAGGTGGCCGATGGCGATCACGTCCTGGTAGCCGATGTGCCAGACCATGCGATCTTGACCAACCCGTTCGAGAAAGTGGATGTGGGTGCCGACCAGTCCGGCCGGATGGCAACCGGAGAATTCCTTGACCGCGATCCCCGCCGGGACCTCTATCTGCGTCGCCGGGCTTTTGCACAGGTAGACCGGTCCGCTGGTCAGACGGCGCAGTAATGTTAAGCCAAAGGCAAATTCCCGCGTTTTCTCACCGATGGCGACCTGCGGATCAGGCGCCAGGGGATTGGTGTCCATGGCCGTGACAAAGAGGGCCGCGGGGCGGGTCTTCGGCACGGGGACCTTGCTGTACGGCCGGGTGCGCAGCGCTGTCCACAAACCGGAGCTGAGCAATTGGGTTTCGATCTCCTCGGACGCAAGGTGGTCAAGCCGGTTTGCGGCTGTTGCCGGAAAGGTGATTTCTTCTGTTCCGGCAATCCCGATCACCAGCGACAGGAAGGCGCGGCGCTCTCCCCGGTTGATCGCGACGACCTTGCCTGAGGCCGGCGCCGTATAGAGGATCTCGGGGTTCTTTTTGTCGGAAAAGAGGGCCTGGCCAAGGCTGACATGATCGCCTGCCGCAACCAGCAGGGTCGGCTTCATATCGAGGTAGTCGTCCATTTTGGTTGCTGTCAAGGCGTCGCCGATGCAGGCCTAGCCTTGCGTTAAGTCAAAGAGGCGCAACGAAGACAGCGGCCAAAAGGGCCGGAATTAGAGGTCACGATTAACCGCACGGGGCACTAGCCTACCAGGGGTGATCAGAGATCGCCCTTGATATATTTTGTGAGCTGTTCAATGGTGAAGTCCTTCTCATCGAGGGTGGCCTTGACCAGGTCGCCGATGGAGGCCAGACCGACCAACTCTCCATTCACCAGGACCGGCAGGTGACGATTGCGGCTTTCGGTCACAATGGCCATAGCTTCCTCGACAGACGTTTGGGGCGTGACACAGTAGAGGTCTTCCGACATCGCCTGGCGAACGGTGTCGGTCTTGGAGTTGAGGCCGCAAAGATCGACTTTTCGGGCATGGTCGCGTTCGGTGAAAAGGCCGACCAAACTCCCTGCTTCCAGGACAACCAACGCACCGATGTTCTTTTCTTCCATCAGTGCCAGGGCCTCGTAAATCGTGGCATCCGGAGCGATGCTCCAGACCTTACTCCCCTT
>CALZIC010000006.1 GCA_945787285.1 uncultured Desulfuromonadales bacterium | reverse complement strand
GGCCTGAACGTGTCGAGTAATGGCCAGCAGCGGAGAGGTCAGCCTGTTCATCAGCAGCCAGACCAGGGCGAGGACTGCAGCGGTTCCGAGAAGACCGGCCAGGGCGACATAGAATTTTGTCTTCTGCAGCGGATGGTACGCTTCATCGAGGGGATAATGGGAAGCGAGTACCCAGTCGGTGGTTCTCAACCGTTTGAACGACGCCAGGTGGGGCACGCCTTCGATGTCGACCGTTTCCAGCGTGCCACCAAATTCAGGCGGATTCAATGCAAGGGCCGCGCGCAGGGCAGGGTCTGCGTCTTTTTTCATAATCCGGGTTTTGTCCGGATGCATGATCATGGTGCGGTCGCTCTGATACAGGTAAAAGTAGCCGGACTTGCCGACCCGGATGTGAACCAACTCCTCGAGCAGGTTTTGTCCCAGCAGGTCGATGCTTCCCCCGAGCAGGGCGATCATCTGACCGTCGGCGTCAAAGACAGGGGCCGTGACCATGACCGCCGGGTGGCCGAGGTTGTGGTTCGATATATAAGGGTCCGAAATGTAAGGTTTTTCAGTGAGGACGGTAGTTTTGAAGTAGTCGCGAAAGGCGATGTTTCGACCACGGCGCCCCGCGACGAAGGGGCTTTCTGCTACAAGTATCCCGTTGCTGGAAAAGAGAAACAGCCCGTTGTCAAAGGTGGACAGCAGTCCCGGTTTGCTGTTCATGAACTGCTGCGCCTTTTCGGCATTTAAAGCCTCTGCCGGAGGCAGCTGGGCGGTGGCGTTGACCAGCGATGCCCGGGCGCTGTCGAGCCGCTGGTCAATGGTATGGGCCAGGGACGAGACCAGGGTGAATTGCTGCTGGGAAAAGGCTTTTTTGTATTCGTGTGAAAGGTGAAAATAGATTAGGGCGGCCATGCAGGTAACGAAAATGACAAACAGGGCCGAAACGGCCAGGGTCATTCTTGTTTGCAGGCTGTGTTTATGAAGTGTCACGGACGGCAGTCTCATTAAAGCCTCAACCTGGCATTGCAGCGGGGTTTGATCGGTTCTTGTGATGAATTTATCTTACCGTCAACCACGTTGCCTAGCAGTGCTTAATCTTTGTTTATTAATATAATGGATACGTTCAAGATGTCAATGCTTAAGGTACAGCGATGGGGAGCGGTCTGCATGGCGGATGCAGCGGCTGTGCAGGCCCTATGAGGTTGCGGTTTTCGGGCAGGCCTGTTTTTGACAGGGGGATGCTTCAGAAGTAAGAACGGATGCGCCGCGAGGCTGACTGCACGAATCAGATCATCCCCGAGGGCAGGATCGATGACGGAGCCTGGGCGAGGATCGGGTGTTCGCGTTTTACCGCGTGGATGATTTCGCTGTAGGCGAGATCATCCAGCCGGAAATCGGGAGGATCGTGGTGTACGCCGGAGTAAAAGCGCAACAGGGTGAGGTAGCACTCGAGGAGTTTCGGCAGCAGAAAATTCCGGCGGATGTGTTCTCTGCCGCAGGCGCCAAGGGCCTTTGCCGCAGCGGGGTGATCGAGCAGGTCGGCCATGCGGGCGGCGACGGCTTCTACGTCCATGGGAGCCACCAGGTACCCCGTTTTGTCGTCGACCACCTGCCGGGTAATTCCCCCCACCCGCGAGCCGATGACGGGCGTCCCCTGCCACAGGGCCTCAGCGACCACCAGTCCGAAACCTTCCCGGGTCGAAATGTGCACCATCCCCCGGGCAATGCGCATCAGCGCGCCCACCACCCGATCGTTGTCGGCCACGTTGACCCAGAACAGCACATCCGGATCGTCTCCCGCTTCGGCTTTCAGCTTCTCGAGGATCGCGTCCCCCTCGGGGTCGTCCGTCGCCTTGTTGCCCAAAAAGATCAGGTAGGGGGGCGGGCCGCTCTTTCTTTCCTCCCTGAGCCGTTTAAACGCCTTAAGGATTGTGCCCTGGTTCTTGTGAATATCGTAGCGGGAGACGGCGGTCAGGATCGGTCTTTGCGGATCGACCCCGTATTGCTGAAACAGCGGTGCCAGTATGTCAAGCGCTTGGCGTTTTGAGTTGAACCGGTTTTTGGTCGCCATCGGATCGATGCAGGGGGCCACCTGGTAGAGGGGGACCTGCAGTCCGGGACCGATAAACTCGGGCATGGTGAAGATGGCACCGGCGCACTGGTTGATGTAGGGAAGCAGAAATCTCCAGATCGTCCGGTTGGGCTCGGAGGTGTCGATGTGACAGCGCCACAGCACGTTGCCGAAAATGACCCCGTTCATGACCATCGCCGCCGGCTGCGGGTCGTGAATCACCACCAGGTCGGAAACGATGTAGGTTTTCAGGGCGTTGGTGTGGATTGTATCGAGATAGGCGCCGAAGATCTCCTCCAGCGAGATGGGCTGCTCTTCGCCCTGCAGCAGGTTGTGAAACTTTTTGGTGACCTGAAAAAATTCTTCGCTGCCACGTATCCCGTACCAACGGGCATTAATCCCCAGCCCCCGGGCCAGGGGAATAAGGCTGCGAAGCATCTCCGCCACCCCGCCCCCCTCGAAGGTGGAATTCAGGTTGGCCCAGCCTTTTCCGTCGACCAGGTCGGCCAGGAATTTTAATTTTTCAACCCCTTCAGGTCCGATGTAAGGTTCGTAGTCTTCAACCCTGAGCGTGGTCTCAGGTTGATATTCCTCCAAGGATGTCCCTGCATGGATGGTCTCTTCCATCATGACACCTCCTTTGGCCTGAGCCGAAGCAATATTTTCTTTTTAGTTCATTACAGTATACAAGAAGTTTTCGATCGCACAGGGGCAAGCAGAGGTTAAAAACTGGACCGGTGAGTTGAGGGTGGATGACTGGGCGAAAGTGATAGCAATACCATGTTTTTAGGCGTTTGCTGAAAAGGGGGAGGGGGTGAAAATAAAAGGGCCGCCCACGATGGGGCGGCCCTTTTGTTGTCAGGCAGTTTCTCGGGATGCGACTAAGCGCATTCGGAATAGCCGCAGGCATGGCAGACGCAGCAACCGCCTTCGTGCTCGACCGGGCCGCCGCACTCGGGACAGGCCCCGCCGTTCTGCTGGACCGCGACCTCTTCGACCCCGTGGTCGGCCATGTGCATCTGGATCGCCTTGGCGACGGCGTCGGCGCAGGAGAGAACCCGGTTGTCGCCGAACCCGGCCGGCTTGTGGCAGCTGATGCCGATCAGCTGCTTGACCGCCTGGCGGGCCTGGACGCCGCTGCGCCAGGCCAGGGAAACGAGGCGACCGATGGCCTCACACTGACTGGCCGCACAGCCGCCGGCCTTGCCCATGGTGGTGAAGAGTTCGAACAGCCCGTCGTTGTCCTCGTTGATGGTGACGTAGATGGGGCCGCAGCCGGTCTCCATCTGGTAGGTGCTGCCGCGCAGGGCCCGGGGCCGTTCGCGCTTGCGCCCCTTTTTCTTGGTTTCGCGGGGCACGGTGTCCTCGGGGGCTTTTTCTTCTTTAGCTACCGAAAGGACCTGCACATCGCGGGAGCCGTCGCGGTAAATGGTGATTCCCTTGCACCCTTCCTTGTACGCCATGCGGTAGACGGTGGAGACGTCGTCGCGGGTGGCGTCGTTGCAGAAGTTGACCGTTTTGGAGACGGCATTGTCGGTGTACTTCTGAAAGGCGGCCTGCATGCGGATATGGTCTTCGGGGGTGATGTCGTGGGCGGTGACGAAGATGCGCCGCACGTCCTCGGGGACCTGTTCAATGTCCTGCACGGTGCCGTGTTCGGCGATCCGCTTCATCAGTTCGGGGGAGTAGAAGCCGCGTTCCCTGGCGATCTTTTCAAACAGGGGGTGCACCTCGACCAGGATGTCGTCGTCGAGCACCTGGCGCACGTAGGAGACGGCAAACAGGGGCTCGATACCGCTCGATGCGCTGGAGAGGATCGAAATCGTCCCGGTCGGCGCGATGGTGGTGCTGGTGGCGTTGCGGATCGGCTTGGCGCCCTTCTTGTCAAAGATGCTCCCTTTGAAATTGGGGAACGCGCCGCGTTCGGCGGCGAGCGCGTAGGAGGCGCTGCGGGCTTCGTCGGTGATGAACTTCATCAGCTTTGCCCCGAGTTCGGCCGCTTCGACGCTGCTGTAGGGGATGCCGAGCAGGATCAGCAGGTCGGCCCAACCCATGACACCGAGACCGACCTTGCGGTTGGCGCGGGTCATTTCGTCGATCTGGGGGATCGGGTAGTTGTTGACCTCGATGACGTTGTCGAGAAACCTGGCCGCCAGGTGGACGGTGGTTTTCAGGTGATCCCAGTCGATCTGGCCTTCTTTGACCATTCTCACCAGGTTGATCGATCCGAGGTTGCACGATTCGTAGGGCAGCAGCGGCTGCTCGCCGCAGGGGTTGGTCGCTTCGAATTCGCCGATGTGGGGGGTCGGGTTGTCGCGGTTGAGGCGGTCGAGGAAGATGATCCCCGGCTCGCCATTGTTCCAGGCCAGATCGACGATATGTTCAAAGACCTTGCGCGCCGGCATGGTGGCAAGAACTTCCTTGGTGCGGGGGCTTTTGATTTCGTATTCGCCGTCGGCTTCAACCGCTTCCATGAAGGCTTCGGTGAGACCGACCGAGATGTTGAAGTTGGTCAGCACGGTCTGGTCGCGCTTGGCCATGATGAAGTCCATGATATCGGGATGATCGACCCGCAGAATCCCCATGTTGGCGCCGCGCCGGGTGCCGCCCTGTTTGATCGTCTCGGTGGCGGCATCGAAGACCTTCATGAAGGAGAGGGGACCGGAGGAGACGCCGCTGGTGGAGGCGACGACATCCTTGGCCGGGCGGATGCGGGAGAAGGAGAAACCGGTACCGCCGCCGCTCTTGTGGATCAGCGCGGTCTGCTTGATGGCCTCGAAAATCTCCTCCATCGAATCGCCGATCGGCAAAACGAAGCAGGCCGAAAGCTGGCCCAACTCCCGCCCGGCGTT
This sequence comes from uncultured Desulfuromonadales bacterium, assembly GCA_945787285.1. Lineage (GTDB taxonomy): Bacteria > Desulfobacterota > Desulfuromonadia > Desulfuromonadales > Trichloromonadaceae > CALZIC01. The sequence continues at coordinate 23,873 of CALZIC010000006.1, read as the reverse complement.
CATCAGGGTCGGTGAATTGGGGAGGAATTCGAGGGTGGTCATCATGCGGTAGAACTCTTCCTCGAGATCTGCAGCATCCTGCCCGGTCTTGAGGACCGTTTCCGCCGAAGCGATGGTTCGGGCGACACGGCGGAACATCTCATCCGGAGTTTCGAGGGCGTTTCCTTCAGCGTCCCGTTTCAGGTAACGACGTTCGAGGACGGTAATTGCATTGCTCGAAAGGGGAAGGGTCGGAGACTCGTACGGTTTTTCCATTCTGGCGTCCTTTGGGAGATATCTGATATTTACAAATGTTCGAATTATGTGTCCATATTGGGGTGGGTCAGAACTTAACCACAATATCTCGTGGCTGTCAATAGCCTCGAACGACTTTTCGCAAGGGACTTCTGCGCCCCGGGTTTCAACTTTACAGGGATCTGGCCTTTGTGGTAGTTATGGCCTTCCCAACGATATTTTCACAGCGCTGCAGGGGATGACGATCGTGCCGGATTTTCCCAATAAAAATAATCTTCTCGAAGAGGAACTGAAGGGGCTCAAGGATGTGCTGAGCGTTGCCCAGGTGGTCGTTTCCTCGCTAGATCTCGACGAGGTACTGCAGAATATTCTGTGCAGCGCCATGGCGGTTATGGACCTGCCGTCCGGCTGTATCGCCCTGTACGACGAACCGCTGGGACAGCTGTCTCTGCATGCCCATGCCGGTCCCGGAACAGACGACTCGTTAAAGGACCGCTGGCCGGTTCGGGACGGGGAGCTCTCCCGGCGGATTCTTGACGGTGGCGATGCCTTTGTTCTGGAAGATGTGCTGCAGGCCTCAGTGGCCCATGACCCGCTGATCCTTGACGGGTGCAGCGGCGCATTTCTTGCCGTTCCGCTGAAGATTCAGAGCAAGATTGTCGGCATCCTCTGCCTTTACAGCCATTTCCCTCAGTGTTTTGTCAAAGCGCGCCTTGAAATTCTGTCGATCCTGGCTTCTTTTGCCGCCATGAGCATCGACAATGCGTGCCTCCATCAGCGAACCCACCATCTCGCTGTCACCGACAGTCTGACCGGCCTGTACAACCGGCGACAGTTTCAGGTGATGGTGAAAGATGAACTGGTGCGTGCCCGGCGTTACAAAAAGCCGCTGACCCTGCTGATCTTCGATGTCGATAATTTCAAGGCATTCAACGATCGGCACGGGCATTTCAAGGGGGACCAGGCCCTGGTCGCGGTCGCTGAAATTCTCCGCGAAGCGGTTCGCGAATGCGACATGGTCTTTCGCTATGGTGGAGAAGAGTTTATCGCCATTCTCCCTGAAACCGCCATTGACGAAGCGATTCGGGCCGCCGAAAGGGCGAGAGGGGCGGTCGAAACCAAATCGGCTTCGTATCTTCAGGGAATTTGCGAACAAGGGCTTACCGTCAGCATCGGCGTGGCCTCCTATCCTGAAAACGGTACCGAACAGAACGTGCTGCTCGATCTGGCGGACGCCCTTCTTTACAAGGCCAAAAGCGAGGGGAAAAACCGTATTTATCATGAAATTTCTGATCTTTATTCGAAGGGGGCCTAGTGGCCGGAGAAAAGATCCTCATAGTTGATGACGAAGATGGAATGCGTCGCCTGCTCAGCCGGGTGCTGGTCAAGCAGGGGTATCAGGTCGAAACGGCCGGAGCCGGCAGCGAGGCCATGGCGTTTGTCTCCAGGGCGAGCTTCGACCTGGTGATCACCGATATCCATATGCCCGGCATGGGGGGGCTCGAACTCCTTGAGGAACTGCGTTCTTTCGACCCCGCTCTGCCGGTGGTGGTGATCACCGCCTACGGAACGGTCGAAAGCGCCGTGCAGGCGCTGCGCTCCGGTGCCTACGATTACCTGACCAAGCCTTTCGAAACCGACGAGATCAAGCTGGTCGTCGAAAAGGTTTTCGAAAGGGAGCGCCTGCTCGCTGAAAACCGCTACCTGCATCAGGAGCTCGAAGAACGCTATCCCTTCTCCGGCATCGTCGGCGATTCCCAGGCGATTCAGAAGGTGTTCGAAGTGGTCTCCTCGGTCGCTTCATCCAATGCCAACGTCCTGGTCACCGGCGAGTCGGGAACCGGAAAAGAGCTGGTGGCGCGCTCGGTTCACCAGCATTCGCCCCGAGGGGAGATGCCTTTTATCGTCCTCAACTGCGCCGCTCTATCCGAGGGGGTGCTCGAGAGCGAACTGTTCGGCCACGAAAAGGGGGCCTTTTCAGGGGCGCTGGCGACCAAAAAGGGGCGGTTCGAACTGGCGCACCAGGGAACCCTCTTTATCGATGAGGTCGGCGAAATGAGCCTGACCGCCCAGGTCAAGCTGCTGAGGGTCATTCAGGAGCACGAGTTCGAACGGGTCGGCGGAACCCGCACCATTCGCAGCGACGTGCGGCTGGTGGCGGCCACCAACAAGAACCTTGAAGAGGAAGTGAAAAAAGGGACTTTCCGCGAAGACCTCTACTACCGCCTCAACGTGGTCAATATCGAGCTCCCCCCGCTGCGCGAGAGGCGGGACGACATCGAGGCGCTGGCGCAGCATTTTCTTCAAAAATACGTCCGGGAAACCGGCAAGAAGGTGACCCAGATCGCCCCGCGGGCCTTGAGCTGCCTGCTGGCCTACGAATGGCCCGGCAACGTGCGTGAACTGCAGAACGTGATGGAGCGGGCGGTGGTGCTTTCCAAGGGGGAGGTGCTCACACCGCGCGACCTTCCCCAAGGGGTTCAGGGGCCGGACCAGATCTGCCTCGAAGTGCCCGAGAATGGAGGCAGTCTGACCGAAATTCTCGAAGATCTCGAGCGCCAGCTGATCATCCAGACCCTCAACCGCCAGGGGGGGTCTCAGACCAAGGCCGCCGAATCGCTCGGCATCAAACGGACCACCCTGCGCTACAAGATGGAGAAGTACCGCCTGTTTGATTGAGCCGTGGCTGCTGCGGCGTGCCACCGTTTTTTCCCACCAGCCTTCCCCTTGTCCTTACCCGACCCGGTACGCTCCTTGCTTTACCATCTATGTCCGTCCAGGGCCTGCGTGCTTGGCCCTGGTTTAAGTACCTGCTGCGATTATTAGGGTGTCATGAAACACTTCATTTTTCGATTCCTTGTCCTGGTGCTGCTGGTCTGTTCACCGGCGCTGGCCTGCTTCGGTCCCAAGCTTTATGTCGGCGTGCCGGCCGGTGCCGACGGCGAGATCCTCTATGCCCTGGTTTCCCTTTATGTCAAGGAAAAGACCGGGGTGGAGAGCGTGTCTGTTGAGCTGAAGGGAGAAAGCGGCGTCGAGCTGATCCGGCAGGAGAAAGTCGATCTGGCCTTTGTCCCGGCCGGGACAGAAGGCGCCGAGGGGCTTCTCGCGATTGCCGGCGGCCCTCTTCTGGTTTCGGGGCCGCGGCCTTTAAACGATCTGCAGTTCACCACCTGCGGCAGCTCGCCGCCGAGGTCGAAAACGGTTCGACGCCGGCCGCCGCGGTCCGCAGGATGCTGATGGAGCGGAGATGGATCTGATTGGAATGTTCAGGCCCTTATTGCTGGGAACCCTCCTTCTGTGGGGATGTGCCGGCACTGTGACGACGCCCGACCGGGCCGATATTGAAAAGCTGCCGATCCTGGCCGGAGTGATTAACGGCCGGGTCGAACTCGGCGCCGAAATCTATATGCCCGCCGACGTCCGGGTGCCGGCAGGAAGCGTGCTGGTGCTGCGCCCCGGGACCACGGTCTATGTGCAGACCGCCGAAAGCACCAAGATGGACCCCGAGTACCTGTCCTCGGCCACCGAACTGCTGGTGCAGGGGGCGCTACGGATCGAGGGGACTGCGCGCCGACCGGTGCGTTTTGTTCCGGTGGCCGCTGAAGGGGACGCGCCGGGCTGGTCCGGCATCACCCTGGTCAAGGCCGCCGAGAGTTTCATTGCCGGCGCTATTATCGAAAAGGCCGAAAGCGGCGTCCTCTGCATCGGCTCATCTCCGCTGATTCGCGACTCCGTCTTTTCCGGCTGCCGCTACGGGATCATCGCCCAGAAGGGGAGCGATCCTCAGATCCTCGACAACCGACTCGAGAACGGCGACGCCGGTATCTTCTGCTGGCTCGGGTCCTCTCCGCGCATCGCCGGAAACCGGGTTGTCGGCAATGCTGAAGAGGGGATCTTCGTCGACGCCTCAAGCCGGCCTGTCATCGCCCGCAACGAAGTCACCGGCAACGCCCTGGGACTGGGGATCTTTTCGGCCGATCTTTCCTACGATGCTTCGGGAATTACCGGCAATGGCGAAAATACTCGGATTCTCGGCGCGAATAAGGAGGACCAGCCATGAGGTTGGGCCTGGTAAGTTTTTGGCTCCTGCTGATGGCGGTGCTGATTATGTCAGACGCCCGGGCTGATCTGAGCTACAGCGGGGAACAGAGCCTCTGGCAGGATACTGTCTGGGAAGGGACGGTGCTGGTTGACGGAATTCTGACAGTTCCGCCGGGGGTGACGCTGGAAATACGTCCGGGAACGGTGGTTCGTTTCACCTTTAACGATACCAACGGTGACGGCATCGGCGAGCACGAACTTTTTATTCAGGGATTATTGAAAGCCGAGGGGAGTGCCGCGGCGCCGATCCGGTTCACCAGTGCCGAGGCCGCTCCGGCACCCGGATGGTGGGGGGCGATCAACATGATGGCCTCCGAGGAGGACAACCTCCTGCGTCACTGCCTCATCGAGTACGCCTATCGTGGTTTCCACGCCCATTTCGCCGGGGGTATTCTGGAAGACTGTATACTTTCCAACAACATGCGCGCCCTGCAGTTTCAGGAATCGACCGTCCGCATCGAACGCTGTCGGATTGCCGACAACTTCAACGGCATGCAGTTCCGCAACTCCCAGGTTCGCCTGATTGACACCGAAGTTTCGGGAAACCACTGGGGGCTGCGCTGCGTCTACAGCGACCTCTCCATGGAACGATGCCGTTTTACCGGTAATCTTGTCAACGGCGTCAACCTGCGGGATTCGAGCCTTGAGGGAACGGGCAACCTGGTTGCCGACAACCGCAAGGGGATCTACCTGCAGCGTTCAACAGGCTCCTTGAAGGGAAATATCGTTCGCCGAAACAGCGAACATGGCATTCTTCTTGAAGATTCAGATTTCGTGGTCGAAGGCAACCGCATCAGCGGCAACGGCCGTGCTGGGATCCGCTGGGACGACTCCCTCGGCGCCCTGCGCGGCAATGACCTCTCGCACAATGGCGAATACGCCCTGGTCAATGTCGGGGAAAAGCCGGTCGATGCCCGTGAGAACTGGTGGGGGACGGCCGATCTTTCTGGGGTGGATGCGTGGATTCGTGGCGGCAGGAAACAACCCGGCGCGGGTCTGGTCGATGCTTCCCGGCCCCTGCCGCGCCCGCCGATGCTTCCGTTCAAAAGTGATTGATTGTAATCGTTCGATAGTAGAACTTCTTCCTTCGAGGTAATTAAGGATTCATATGAAGCGTTATCCGGTTTTTCTGTTGATCTTCCTGTCTCTGGTGACCCTGCTTTCCGGCTGTGACAACCCCGGGGAGCGCCCGGTGATGCGTATCGGTTACATGAACTGCAACAACGAGCAGGAGACCCTGAAACGCTTCACTCCCTTAAGCCGCTACCTCTCCGATAAGGTCGGCGTCGATTTCGAGACGGTGCCTGTCGATACCCACGAATTCGAAGACCGCTTCAAGGCCGGGGAGTTCGCCCTGACCCACACCAATTCGCTCCTCTACATCATTCTCAAGGAAAACGCCGGGCTCCAGCTGCTCGCCGCCGACCGGCGCGGTCATTACGGCGCCCGCAGCGCCGGGATGCTCATCGCCCGCAAGGACAGCGGCATCGAGAAGCTCGAAGACATTCGCGGCAAACGGCTGGTTTTCGGGCCGATGATGGCACCGACCGGCTACCTGGCCCAGTACGATCTGATGCTCTCTGCCGGCATGGACCCGGAGCGCGACCTGGCTTACTATGCCATCCCTTCGGGATCCTTCAAGCATGAAAAGCTCGTCTACGGCGTCTACTTCGGCCAGTTCGACGTGGCCGCGGCGCCGGCCCTCGATATCGAAGTCATGTCCGCCGAAGGGAAGATCGACGCGGACGATTTCGTCATTCTCGCCCAGAGCGAACTTATCCCCTACTGCACCCTCGGGGCTTCTCCCGATCTCAATCCGGAACTGCTTGCCAAAGTGCGCAGGGCGATCAGGGAATTGACCCCGCAAGACACCGTGGAAGTCGACGGGGAGCAGGTCAAGGTCCTCAAGTCGGCCTGGGTCGATGGCTTTGAAGAACTCCTCGACAGCGACTACGACCCGATCCGCGAGATGGCCCGCCGGGTCAACATGCCCCCCTACCAGACCTATTGAGGTTCATGGTGAACGATCGTCTCGACAAATTTCTCTGGGTGCTGCTGTTGGTTTCGGTGGCCGGTCTGTGCGGCGTCTTCTGGATGACACCGTCCGGGGCGGGATCGAGTCGGGCCCATTCGGTCGACAAGGCGATGGAGCGCGAAATGGCCTACCAGGCCCGGGTCGCCTTTCTGCAGCGTCTTTATACACCGGTGACCGACCTGCGTGAGGCGGGCAAGCCGCAGGAGGCGCTCCTCAAGCTCGACGAACTGATTCGCCGCTACCCCGGCGAGGCCCACGGCCTGATTCTGCAGGGAGAGCTGCTCAACCATCTCGGTTCCCTCGACCGGGCCATCGAAAGCTTTGTCAGGGGCGTGCGTCTCAACGGCGACTACGTCGATGAAAAAAGCCCCTTGTCCCGCAGGGCAGAAATTCGTCAGCTGGTCGACCGCGGGTTGCGGGATATCCGTCCGCAGGCCCGGGCCAACCCCGACAATCAGTCCCTCGCCGCCGCCCTGAACGCGGTTTATTATCTGCAGGGCCGGCTGGCTGGAGGGTGTGAGTAGTTTATGAGTCTTCGTGATCGACACCTGTGGATGGTCATCGCCTCCGGCACCCTGCTCGGGGCTCTTGGCGTCCTCCTTTCGGTCTGGGGAAACCCCCAGAATTCCGGGATCTGCGTCTCCTGTTTTCTCGAAAACAGCGTCGGCGCCCTCGGCATGCACGACAACCCCCGCATGCAGTACCTGCGTCCCGAACTCATCGGTTTCGTTCTCGGGGCCCTGGTCTGCTCCACGGCCTTCGGCGAATTCCGTTCGCGCGGGGGGAGCGCCCCTTTGCCGCGGCTCTTTTCCGGATTCTTCCTGATGGTCGGCTGCGCGGTCTTTATCGGCTGCCCGATCAAGCTTTTTCTGCGCTTCACCGCCGGTGACCTGACCGCCGCTGCCGGAGTGGTCGGTCTGGTTTTCGGGGTCTGGGCCGGGCTGCGGATGATGGCCGAAGGAGTGCAGCTCGACAAGCCCCGCTCGCAGCCTGGTGCCGGGCTGCTGATTCCCGGCGTCTTTGTCATGCTTCTTGTTTTTCTGCTGCTGCGTCCCGGTTTCCTGGTCTTTTCCGAGCGGGGAAGCTCTGCCCAGCACGCTCCCTGGTTGATCGCCCTGGCCGCCGGGCTCGCTTTGGGGGCCTTTGCCCAGCGCAGCCGTTTCTGCGTAACCGGCGGCATTCGTGATACCTTTCTGCTCGGACGCCGTTCCCCCCTGCTGTGGGGCATCGTCTCTTTTGTCGCTATCGCCGTGGTCTTTAATCTGGCCACCGGTAATTTCCGTCCCGGTCTTTACGGGCAGCCCGGCGCCCACCTTGAGTTCATCTGGAGTTTTCTCGGCATGGGGCTGGTCGGGTGGATTTCCGTATTAATCGGCGGTTGCCCTTTCCGGCAGTTGATCAAGGCGGGCGAGGGAGACGCCGATGCCGGACTGGTGGTGGTCGGCATGCTCCTTGGCGGTGCCCTGGTCCAGGCCTGGGGGATCGCCGCCAGTGCTGCCGGAGTTCCGCTCTATGGCAAGGCCGCGGTGATGGTCGGTTTCATCTTTGTTTTCGGGGTCAGCCTGGTCTCCCGGGACCGGGTGCCAGATTGAAATTGGCCCCGCTTTTGCATCTCACCCATTACGACAATCACGCTCAAGGCAGGCCGCACCCCGAGAATGTGGGTCGCGGCTGCCGGTCAATGATCAGGGAACCGGGGGACATTCGCTGCCCGGGAAAGGATGATACAGCTTGAAGGAACTGGTACGGAATCCCGATATCGTATGGCGGGTTGAGAAAAGGCGGGAATCAGAGGTCCTCAAAGCCCTTGAGGAGGGAGAGGACGTCTCTGACCAGGGGACGGTCATCCTGATCATCTCGGGAATGATGCACCAGCTGAACCTGGTGGGGGGGCGAATCTGGAGTTTCTGCGACGGCACCCGGACTCTCGACGGGGTGATCGACCTGATGGCGGCGGAATTCGAGGTTGAACGCGAAGAACTCGCAAACGATGTGGAAGCGTTTGTCAACGACCTGCTCCAGAGGGGGTGGCTGAACCATGGCTGATGCGATAACCGATCTCTTCTCGGCTCCCCTGACCTTTAACTGGACCCTTTCGTTTCGCTGCAATTTCAGCTGTTCCCACTGCTACAGCCGGGAAGAGCAGGCCGAGGAGCTCGGCACCTCCGATATCAGGCGCATCGTCGATATTCTGGCTGAGAAGCAGGTTCCGTTTATCAACTTTGGCGGCGGTGAGCCGCTGATCCGCGAAGACCTCTTTGAAATTGCCGAATACGCTACCGAGAAGGGGCTCAACGTTTCGATGAATTCCAACGGCTGGCTTATCGACGGCGAAGCGTCCGAGCGCATCCAGCGCAGCGGTTTTCGCTCGGTCGGTATCAGCCTCGACAGCGCCGAAGCGGCCCTGCATGACGATTTCCGCAATATGCCCGGATCGTTCGAAAGGGGCGTTGCGGGCCTTGACCACTTGAGGCGTGCCGGGGTCCGGACGACCATGAGTTCGGTGATCTCGCGGATTAACTATCGCCATTTTCACGATCTGCTCGACCTGGCCCGGGAGCACGGGGTTAACCAGGTCTATCTGCATAATTTCAAGTGCAGCGGTCGGGGGTTCAAAAACCGCGAGGACCTCGATCTCTCTCCCGAGGAGTGGAAGGCCTTTTATGTCGAGGCCCTGGAGGTGAAAAAACAGACCACCGATCTGCTGATTTCCTTTGATGATCCGGTGATTTCCTCGCTGCCCGGTTACGATGAGAAAAGTTTGGTCAACGGCAGCAGCTGTGGTAAACTTTCGCTTAATATGCGCCCGAACGGGGATATTACCCCCTGCGGGTTCATCCCCCTGGTGGTCGGCAACATTCTGAAAGACGATTTCGACGCCATCTGGTACGACTCGCCGATTCTCAAGGGGATGCGCAATAAAGAAGCGACCGGCAAATGCGCCGGTTGCGGAGCCTTTGAGAAGTGCCTGGGGGGGTGTACCGCGCGTTCCTTTGCGACCACCGGTGATTTCAATCAGCCTGATCCCCATTGCTGGAAATAAGGCCGCCATGCTGCTGCCCGGCAGCAGCGCACCTGTTTCATTTGGTTAGTCGTAGAAGATGAACTCAAAGCGATCAAAGGAGGTGACGCGCATGAAGAAGTACATGAAGCCCCGGGTGGTTGGTTCCTCGAACGTCCATCCCTGCTAAACCGGAAGGGGGGGGCAGCTTTGCTGCCCCCCTCCTTTTTTTACGGATCATTACACACTATGCCAATCGATTATCTCGATGCCCCGCTGCGCATCACCTGGGACCTGCACGGAGAAGGACCGCCCCTGCCGGCCGGGCAACTGCTGGCGGTCGTCGATCGCCTCGTCGAGGCCGGCGTCTTTTTCGTCACCCTTCAAGAGCAACCGCTGGTTCATCCCCAAATCCATGAGTTTCTGCACCGACTTGCCGAAGGAGGCTGTCAGACCATGGTCGTCTGTTCCGGCACCCCGGAAGAAATCAGGGCCCTGGCCCCGAGTCTGCCGATCCGCACGGTGTTTCTCGATGCCGGGTCGTTTGCCCGGACCGCAGAGGCGGGGCTCGACGGCCTGCACGGTGCCGTTGAGGCCATTCGCGGCCAGGGGTTCGAGCCCCAGCTGCTGATGGTTCCGGGCAAGGACAATGTCGCTATGCTGCTGCAGCTGCTCGATTTCTGCAGAAGTGCGGGGATCGGCAAATTCAAGTTGCCAAATGTCAAGATTGTTGGTAGCTTGGCCCGCTCTGCAGCCGAAAACCTTCTCGACGCGGATGATGTCGATCGCCTCAGGGCGGATCTCGCCGCCTATGACGGAGACCCCGCATCCGGTGTGGCTCTTGAGGTGCACGACCTGTTTCTGTGGGAGCTTCTCTGCCCCGATTCGCAGGAAGGGCGCAGCGAATACGGCGGCTGCCAGGCCGGCAACAGCCTCGGGCATATCGACAGCGCAGGGAACCTCTATCCCTGCTCGTCCTGGCCTGAGATCCTTGGTTCGCTGCTCGACCACCCCCTGGAAACGCTGTGGGCGGGCAAAAAGCGCGGCCAGGTGCGCGCCGAAGTCGCCGGGACCCCCTCCGATTGTGCCGGGTGCGCCGATTTCGGCATCTGCTTCGGAGGTTGCCGCGGGTTGTCCCGCACCCTTTTCCCCGGCGGCGAGGCACGGGATCCACTCTGCCGCGGGCGTCGCTGAAAAGGCGTTTCTACTCTTGCTGTTGCGCTTCTTAATCTGCTATTCTTTCAGATAAGTTATGACCATCTACCTCGACAATGCAGCGACCTCGTACCCCAAGCCCGAATCGGTTTACCGGGCGGTGGAAAATATTCTCCGCAACGTCGGGGCCAACCCGGGGCGGGGAGGGCACATGATGGCACTCGAAGCGGGGAGGGTGGTCTTTGAAACCCGTGAAACCGTGGCCGATTTTTTCAATATTGCCGACAGTGCGCGCATTGTCTTTGCCGCCAATGCCACCGAAGCGATCAACACCGGCCTTGTCGGCCTGCTGAACCCCGGAGACCGGGTCGTGACCTCGACCATGGAGCATAATGCGGTGACCCGGCCGCTGCGTGCCCTGCAGGACCGCGGTATCGAAGTCGTCAAGGTTCCCGCTGACCGTCAGGGGTGGGTTGACCCGGCGCACATCCGCCAGGCCTGCGCCGAGCCCACCCGGCTCGTTGTGCTGACCCATTGCTCCAACGTGACCGGCACCGTGCAGGCGATCGAAGACATCGGACCCTGGTGCCGCAAACAGGGAATCCTGTTCATGGTCGATGCCGCCCAGAGTGCCGGCGTCTTCCCCATCGATGTCGAAGAGATGGCCATCGATCTGCTCGCCGCACCGGGACATAAGGGGCTGCTCGGACCGCAGGGGACCGGTTTTCTGTATGTTCGTGACGGTCTTCAGCTCACTCCGCTGATCTACGGGGGGACCGGAGGGAATTCCCACTCCGAGTTTCCGCCTGAGCAGTTCCCCGAGCGCCTGGAGGCCGGGACCGTGAACACCCCCGGTCTGGCCGGCCTCAAGGCGGGCATCGAATTTCTCAACGAGGTGGGTCTGGCATCCATTCGTGCCCGCGAGTCCGAACTCCTCGAACAGCTGATAAGCGGTCTGGATGCGCTGGCGGGTGTCGAGATCTACGGACCCAGAAGCAGCAGCAATCACGGGGGGGCTCTCTCGCTCACCTTTGCCGGTCTCGACCCGTCTCAGATCGGTTTCATTCTCGATCAGGAATTTGGTATATTGACGCGCGTCGGTCTGCATTGCGCCCCCGATGCCCATCGAACGATCGGGACCTACCCGCAGGGAACGGTTCGGGTCAGCCCCGGGTATTTCAATACCCCGGCCGACATCGACCGGTTTCTGTCGGCCATGTCGACGCTGTCGACCCGAACCTGAATGGTGATGGTTTATCGGCAATAAAGTGTCGGGAAAATCCAACTAAGTTTAATAGCCTTACCGTGCTCTCCTGATCCGCCTGCTTCTGGCTGGGGGAGACGGCCTGCAATGTCTGGAATATGACTGTTAACCGGGTGGAGGCTTGCCTCTAGCTCTTCCCCTTTGCCGAAAAGGTCGGTTATGAAAAAAACATTTGTCCTCGATACCAATGTTCTTCTCCACGATCCCCAGGCGCTGTTCAAATTCGAGGAAAACGACCTGGTGATCCCGATCACCGTGATCGAAGAGATTGACCGTTTCAAGAAAGATCTCAACGAAAAGGGGCGCAATGCCCGGCAAATCTCCCGTTTTCTCGACGCCTTTCGCAAAAAGGGGGAAAAACTGGTCGAGGGGGTCACTCTCGAGAAGGGGGGGATTCTCCGGGTCGAACTCTATACCCATGAGGCCATGAAGCGCCTGCCCCCCGAGCTGCAGGTCGATCGCGGCGATAACCGCATTCTCGCGGTGGCTCTCGATATCAAGGAGCAAGGCGATACCCCGGTCATCTTTGTGACCAAGGACACCAACCTGCGAATCAAGGCCGATGCGGTCGGAGTGGTGGCCGAAGATTACGAGTCGGACAAGGTCTCGATCGACGAGCTCTACACCGGCAAGGTCGACGTTATGGTTGACAAGGATGAGGTCGACCGCTTCTACGGCCAGGGGTATCTTCCCATGGAAGGGGAATACTCCCCCAATCAGTGCATCACCCTGGTCGAGTCGTCCAACCCCTCCCATACCGCCATCGGGCGCTACAACTACAGCATGGACCGGCTCAACCCGCTGATTCGCGCTCCCAAGGACGGTTTGTGGGGCATCCATCCCCGCAACCGCGAACAGCAGTTCGCCCTCGATCTGCTGCTCGATGAAGATATCCAGCTGGTCACCCTGGTCGGCAAGGCGGGGACCGGCAAGACCCTGCTGGCCATCGCCGCCGGCCTGCACAAGGCGGCTGACGAGGGGAGTTACAGCCGGCTGCTCGTTTCCCGGCCGGTCTTCCCCATGGGGCGGGACCTCGGCTTTCTGCCCGGCGATGTCGAAGAAAAGCTGGCTCCCTGGATGCAGCCGATTTTCGACAACGTCGAGCTGCTATTGGGGGCGGTTGAAGAACGGGGTGGCAAGCACAAGCGCGGCTACAAGGAGCTGGTCGATATGGGGATTCTCGAGATCGAGCCGCTCACCTACATTCGCGGCCGTTCGATCCCCAAGCAGTACATGATTGTCGACGAGGCCCAGAACCTCACCCCCCACGAGGTGAAGACCATCATCACCCGGGCCGGGGAAGGGACCAAGATCGTCCTCACCGGCGACCCCTACCAGATCGACAATCCCTACGTCGATGCCTCGAGCAACGGCCTGACCTACACGGTCGAAAAATTCAAGGGCCAGCAGATTGCAGGGCACATCACCCTGGAGAAGGGCGAGCGCTCTTCGCTCGCCGAACTGGCAGCGAATCTATTATAAAAACATGTTCGGAGTTCAATGTTCGACGTTCCAAAGTTGGAAACGCCTTGAACCCCGAACCTAGAACTTGGAACTTCGAACAGATTTTATGCTTTTACTCACTCTTGAATCTTCCTGCGACGAAACCGCCGCGGCGGTTGTGCGCGACGGCCGGCAGGTGCTGTCGAACGTGGTCGCCTCCCAGGTCGACGTTCACGCCCGGTACGGCGGCGTTGTCCCCGAGCTCGCCTCGCGCAAGCACCTGGAGGCGATCTCGGTGGTGGTCGACCAGGCCCTCGAGGAGGCCGGGGTCTCCCTCGACCAGATCGAGGGGATTGCGGTGACCCGCGGCCCCGGCCTGGTCGGAGCCCTGCTGGTCGGTCTTTCGGTGGCCAAGGCGATGGCCTTTGCCCGCAACCTTCCCCTGGTGGGGGTGCATCACATCGAGGGCCATATCCTGGCGCCTCTGCTCGAGCAGGAGATCGCCTTTCCGTACCTGGCCCTGGCCGTATCCGGGGGGCATACCCATCTCTACCGGGTCGACGGCATCGGTAAGTATGCCATTCTGGGGCGTACGGTCGATGATGCTTCTGGGGAGGCTTTCGACAAGGTGGCCAAGCTGTTGGGTCTCGGCTACCCCGGAGGCATCGTGATCGACCGCTTGGCTGCCGAGGGGAACCCCAAGGCGATCGATTTCCCCCGTCCGATGCTGCACAAGAAAAACCTCAACTTCAGTTTCAGCGGCATCAAGACGGCGGTTCTCAACTATGTCAAAAGCCAGGACGGCCCGGTCGAGGGGGAGCACCTCAAGGACCTGGCCGCCAGCTTTCAGGCGGCGGTGGTCGAAGTGCTGGTGCGCAAGACCCTGCGTGCGGCCGGGGAGAACGATCTTCAGCGCATCGTGGTGGCCGGAGGGGTCGCGTGCAACAGCGGCCTTCGCAAGGAGATGATCGCCGAGTGCGACAAGCGGGGGGTGCAGGTCTTTTTCCCCTCTCCGGCATTGTGCGGCGATAATGCCGCCATGCTGGGTGTTGCCGGGAACAGTTATCTTGAAGCCGGGCGCCGGGATCCACTCGACCTCAACGCCCTTGCCAGCTGGCCCCTCGATCGGGTCTCCGGCTAGCGAATTATCATGGTCTCAGGCAGGTAAGCAGGCAGGCATGTGGCGGCAGTGGTCTATCATACGGCAGGTAAAACTCCTTCTGCTGCGATTTATTCGGCTTCGCGGGGCTCCCGACGAAATCGCCAAAGGGGTGGCCCTCGGCATTTTTATCGGCATGACGCCGACCTTCGGTTTCCAGATGGCCATCGCCGTTTTCTTTGCGTTTCTGCTCAAGGAAAACCGCCTGGCGGCCATTTTAGGGGTGTGGGTCACCAACCCGGTAACGGCGCCTTTTATCTATGCCCTTGAGTACGAATCGGGACGCATCCTGCTCGGCATGGAGCGCCTGGCACTGCCCGGCGAGTTTACCTTTGCGGCGCTGAAGACCCTCGGATGGGAAGTGACCGCCCCGCTTCTGGTCGGCAGCCTCATCTACGGCGTCCTCTGCGCTGCGCTCAGCTTCGCCATGACCCTGCGCATGGTGCCGCTGGCCAAAGCCTGGCGGGTACCGCGCTGGCCCAGGCCCCGTCGTTCTCTAGGCCGCTGAAGCGGCCTTCACTTTTCAACGGTCGGCACTGCAGCTGCCGACCGCACCGATGATGGCATCCATGAATTACCGACCGAAAAAACGTTTTGGACAGAATTTTCTCAAAGATCAGGGGGTCGTTGAACGCATCCTGAACGCGGCCGATATCGGGCCGAATGAACTGGTGCTCGAGATCGGTCCCGGGCTCGGAGCCCTGACCGACCGACTCCTTCCGCTGGCCCGAAAGGTTCATGTGATGGAGGTCGATCTCGACCTCATCCAGGCGCTTCTCGACCGTGAGGCGCAGAACCTGGTGGTGCACCAGGGCGATGCCCTGCGCCTCGACTGGGCCCATCTGCTCGGCGACACCGAGCGCTACAAGCTGGTGGCCAACCTGCCCTATAACATCTCCAGCCAGGTCCTGTTCAAGATCCTCGACCACCGTGCGCTCTTTGACCGCCTGGTGCTGATGTTTCAGAAAGAAGTCGGCGATCGCCTCGCCGCCGGCCCGGGATCGAAGGATTACGGCATCCTCTCGGTTTTCTGCCAGCTCTGGTTCGATGTCCGCAAAGTCGTCAACGTGCCGCCGGGGGCATTTAACCCCCCGCCGAAGGTCACTTCGGCGGTGCTCTCTTTCGAGCCTCTGGCCGCACCTCGGGTCGAGGTGGCAGATGAAGTTTTTTTCCGCCGGGTGGTCAAGGGGGCCTTTGCCCTGCGCCGCAAGACCCTGCGCAATGCTCTGAAGGGGGCGGGGCTCGGTTTTGACCAGCTCGACGAAGTGATGAATGCTGCCGGCATCGACCCGGCACGGCGCGGGGAGACCCTCAGTCTTGAGGAGTTCGCCCGCCTGGCCGAAGTGTTGAAGCCGCACCAAACCGAAGGAGCAGAACGTGTCTGAACAGGTAGTTGCCCGGGTTAATGGAAGTCCGATCAATCAGGCCGATTTCGATAATGCCGTGCAGGGGTATTCGATGGAGCTTTATCGCAAGACCATGGATCACCTCGGTGCCGACGAGCTGAAGGAGGTTCGGGATCTGGCCCTTGAAAAGCTGCTGGCCCGGGAACTGATCTTTCAGCAGGCCCTTTCCTGCGGGGTGGTGGCCGACGAAAACGCGGTCGCCGCCGAAACCCAAAAGATTATCGCCAACTTCCCCAGTGAAGAGGAGTTTTACGCAACCCTGGAGAAGGCCGGCATCGCGTCCCAGGCGTACTACCGGATGATCCGTCAGGACCTGACGGTCAATCTGCTGACCGAAAAGGAACTGGCCTCCCTTCCCGAACCGGAGGATGAGCAGGTCGGGGAGATGTACCGCTCGTTTCCCGAGAAGATGAAGAAGCCGGGCCGGGTACGCGCCTGTCATATCCTGGTCAAGCTCAGCGACGGCAATCGCGCAGAGGCCGAGGCGCGCATGGCCGAATTGAAGACTCGTTGCCAGAACGAAGATTTCGGCGAGCTGGCCAAAAATCACTCCGATTGCCCCAGCGGCAACCGCGGCGGGGATCTGGGCTATTTTAAAGCGGGAGATATGGTAAAATCGTTCTCTGATGCGGCGTTTTCCCAAGAAATCGGCGTGGTCGGCGAGGTGGTCGAATCTCCCTTCGGTTTCCACCTGATCAAGGTTCTCAACCGCGAGCCGGAAACGTCGTTGACCCTCGAGGAGGCCACCCCCCAAATCCGTCAACTCCTCAAGGAGGAGGCGGCCGCCAAACATCTCAAGGACTGGGTCGCCGGTCTCAGGGAAAAGGCCCAGGTCGAGATTATCTGCTGACGGACCAGGAGTCTGTCGGACTTGACGGACCGTAACGAGAAATTGGAAGATCGAGACCAGATTTTTGAGAATTTGAGAGCGAATAGCAGGGCTATTTGTCGAAAATTGTCGAAGATATGGACCGATCAGCCGATTTCGCAGTAGGTTCATGTCAAGCCCGACAGACTCCTAAGATATAAATGAAAAAGTGCTCCCTGGCGTAAAGTTCATGACTCCCTAAACCTGTGGCCGGCTTAACCCGCCTGCCATCATCAGACTCAGGATGCCATCATGTTTATTGAACCGCGAGGAGACAGTCTGTCCAGAAAGGCTCTGGAAGAAAAGTACGATGCCGCGCTGCAGATTCTGGAGAAAGGGGCCGAGGCCTCGAAACGACGGAAATCGGTGGCTCTGGCACAGATTGTCAAGGAACACATTCACCCTCTTTACCTGCAGAGCCTCTCGGCCGAAGATCTGGCCGGAAGGGTTCTCCGGTTTCTCGAGGTTCTAGAGAACCGATCCGAACATCCCGCGGTTGAACTCTTTTCCGTCGGCGCCAAGGCCTGCCAACTCGTTACCAGTTCCCCCGATGCCCCCTATCTGCTCGATTCGGTAAAAGCCTGCCTGCGCGACAGCGGCCTGAGGCTTCAGGTGGTCTGCCATCCGATCTTCAAGGTGTTGCGGCAGCAGGGAGCGGTTGTTGCTTTGGGGGACGAAGCCGGCTCCGCTCCCCTTGAATCGATGCTCGTTCTTGAAGTGGAGGACGGCGAACTGCTCGATCAGGACCTGGTGGAGCAGGTGCGGCAGGCGCTGACCTTCACCCTCGCCGTCGATGCAGACCGCACCCCCCTGCGCAGCCGCTTTGCCAAGCTCGAGCCGATGGCGGTCGCCGCCCATCATGGTGACTTCTGGAACTGGCTGCTGGACGGCAACTTCCTTCCGTTCAGCTACTTGAGGCTCGAAGTCGACCAGCGGGGGGGCTCCCCCGAAATCCGCGACACCGGTGAACGACTGGGGCTCGAGTTCTTCCCCGAAGGGTGGTCGGCAGAAGGTGCCGTGCTTCTCGAGAAGTCCCCGCGGCTTGTTCAGCAGCTGGTGGCGCCTGGCCGCGATCTGAATGTCGCCGAGAGCGACCACATCAGTCCCGTTTATCGCTCACAGCCCCTCACCTGCCTTGGGCTTCGCGAGTCGGGCGAAGAGGGCAGAGACCGGGTGCACGTCTTCTCCGGGCTGTTCACCGACAAGGTCGTCGAGGAATTGACCTCCAACATTCCCCCGCTGCGGGCCCGCATCGAAAAGGCCCTGCATGCCCTGGGGGTTCCGCCGGAGAGTCACGACTACCGAAAGACCGTCGATATCTTCAACTCTTTTCCCAAGGTGGAACTCTTCTTCCTCAGCGATGACGAGGTGCGGGCCGCCGTGCGCTCCTTTTCCCAGATCTACCGCTCGACCGCGGTGCGGGCGGTGGGGATGTCGAGCTTGACCGTGCCTGGGGTCACCCTGATCCTGATCATGCCCCGCCAGTATTACAGCGCCGATATCATGGGGCGCATCGAGTCGTATCTCTGCCGCTTTTTCAAGGCGCCTTCGGCCTCCTCGCGCATCATTCACCTCTCTTCCGAATATCTGAGTCTCCATGTCAAACTCAACCCGGAGCGGGTCAGGGAAGATCTGGACCTGAACCTGCTGGAAAACGGCCTCTCCAACATCGCCACTCCCTGGAAGGTCCGGCTGCAGGACCTTCTCGCCGGCAAGTTCGGTGATGAGAAAGGGGGGCGGCTCTTGGAGCGCTACCGCAGAGGTTTTACCCGCGAATACCGGACGCTGGTGCACCCGCGCTTTGCCCTGCGCGATATCTCGGCCATCGAGGGGATGCTGGCCTCGGGACAGGAACTTTTCACTCTCTGGGGGCCGTTTACCGGGCAGATGCGTCATTACCGCCTGCAGTTCTACAGCCAGAAGCGCAGTTTTCTCAACGAGCTGATGCCCCTTCTGGAGAATCTCAACCTGACCGTTATCGAGGAGGTCGATTTTACCGTTCCGGTCGACGGGCAGGATGCCTTTGTCAAAAGTTTCGCCATTGCCGGAGGGCCCGGGTCGGCCGAACTCTCCACCCTGCGTGAACCTCTTCTTAGCGCGCTGGCGTCTTTGCGCAACGGCGAGGTGGAGAACGACTACCTCCATAACCTGCTGAGCCTCACCGGGCTCAACTGGCGCGAAATCGACATCTTCCGCGGCTATCGCAACTACTATTTCCAGCTCGGCAGCCCCTACAGCAAAAAGCGCGTGGCCTATGCCCTGATTCACAACCCCGAGGTGGCGCGGCTGCTCTACCGCTACTTCGAAGGGCGGTTTGCCGACCGTCCCGAATGGAGCGACCCGCTGGTGCGGGAAGAGCAGGCCCTGCTGCCGCTGCGGATGGAGATCGCCGCGGCCCTGGAAACCGTTTCAGACATCAACGAAGACGACATCCTGCGGACCCTGTTCAACCTGATCGATTCGACGGTGCGCACCAACTTCTTCGTGCGCAAAGATCGCCCCGACTACTTCTTTTCGTTCAAAATCAGCGCCATCGGCATTATCGACATGCCGGCGCCCCGGCCGCTCTACGAAATCTACGTGCACTCCGCGACCATGGAGGGGATTCACCTGCGCGGCGGCATGGTCGCCCGCGGCGGTCTGCGCTGGTCGGACCGGCCGGACGATTTCCGCACCGAGGTGCTCGGCCTGATGAAAACCCAGATGACCAAAAACGCGCTGATCGTTCCGGTCGGCTCCAAGGGGGGATTCGTCGTCAAAACCCCCTTCACCACCCGTGAAGAGGGCCTCGAGCTCTCCAAGGCAGCGTACCAGAGCCTGATTCGCGGTCTGCTCGATGTGACCGACAACCGGGTCGGTGACGAGATCGTCCGCCCGCAGGGGATTGTCGCCTACGACGAAATCGATCCCTACCTGGTGGTGGCCGCCGACAAGGGGACCGCCCATCTGCCCGATACCGCCAACGCGGTGAGCCGCGACTACGGCTTCTGGCTCGACGACGCCTTCGCCAGCGGCGGCTCCCAGGGCTACGACCACAAGAAGCTCGGCATTACCGCCCGCGGCGCCTGGGAATGCGTCAAGCGGCATTTCCGCGAAATGGGCATCGACACCCAGACCGAGCCCTTTACCGTGGTCGGCATCGGGGATATGAGCGGCGACGTCTTCGGCAACGGTATGCTGCTGTCGCGTAAAATCCGCCTGCTGGCCGCTTTCAATCACCGGCACATCTTTCTTGACCCCGACCCCGATCCCGAAACCTCCTACGAAGAAAGGCAGCGGCTGTTCGAGCTCCCCCGATCCTCGTGGGACGATTACGATACCAGCCTGATATCCGAAGGGGGCGGGGTTTTCCCCCGCGACGCCAAGGAGATCCCCCTTTCGCCCCAGGTGCGCCTGTGGCTCGGGGTACGCCACGAAACCATGGATGCTGCGGGGCTGATTCGCCTGCTGCTGGCCTCCGAGGTCGACCTGCTGTGGAACGGCGGCATCGGTACCTACGTCAAGGCGTCGACCGAAAAAGATGAAGACGCCGGCGACCGGGCCAACGACAGTCTGCGCATCGACGCTCCTGCTCTGCGCGCCAAAGTGGTCGGGGAGGGGGGGAACCTCGGCCTCACCCAGCGGGGCCGCATCGAATATGCCCTGCATGGCGGGCGCATCTACACCGATGCCGTCGACAACTCGGCGGGTGTCGACTGCTCGGACCATGAGGTGAACCTGAAGATCTTCATGCAGTACCTGCGGCAGAAGGGGGCCGTCGCCTCCCAGCAGGAGCGGGACCGCCAGCTCGAAGAGGTGACCGGCGAGGTCTGCCAGGCGGTACTGGCCAACAATTACGGGCAGAGCCTCTGCCTCTCGCTCGATGCCATCCGCTGTCGCGAAGACGTCGATGCCTACCTGATGCTCGCCGATCGCCTGGGGCAGGTCGGCCTGATGGACCGCCGCGGCGAATTTCTTCCCTCGGCCAAGGAGGTGCAGTCCCGGGAGGACCCGACGTTTGTCAGGCCGGAGCTGGCCATCCTGATGGCTTACAGCAAGATGCAGATGTACCAGGCGCTGCTGGCCAGTGATCTTCCCGACCAGGATGGGATGCGCTGTTCTCTCCACAGCTACTTCCCCGGGCCGATCCGCGATCGCTACCTCGATTTTCTCGGTGATCACCCCCTGGCCCGGGAGATCATCGCCACCGTCGTCACCAATTCGGTTATCGACCAGACGGGGAGTGCCTTCTGCAACAATCTGGCGCTGAAGGTCGGTGTGCCGCTGGTCGAGGTGGTGGCCGCCTACCTGACCCTGGACCGGGTCCTTGATGCCGAACGACTGCGGCTGCAGATATACGCTCTGGACAACCGGGTTTCGTCCGATCGTCAGCACCAGCTGCTGCTGCGTCTTGAAAAGTCACTGGCCGGTCTCTGTGCTGGGGCTTTCGCGCAGGGCATGTCCCTCAAACCCGAAAGCAGCGTGGTCGAGGAGCTCAAGGAAAAGGTTCTGGCCTTTGAAAAAGCGCTCGGAGGCATCGTGGCCGAGGAGGAGTGGCGGACCAGCAAGGCCTTTTCCGATGGACTCGAAGAAGAGGGCTTTACGGCCGACGTGGCGCGTCGCCTGGCCATTCTTCCCTACCTGGACAACTTTTTGCCCATCATCAGCCTGGAAGAACGTACCGGCAATGACCTTTACTCGATCGCCCAGGCGTTTCATGAGGTGCAAAACCTGATGGGGCTGGACGACATTCTGGCGCGGGTGGAGGCGGTGCCGGTGCGGGATAAATGGGATCGCAACGCCCAGGATGCGGTGGCTTCCGGTTTTGCCATGGCCCTTTTCAAGCTGACCCTGGCCGTTCTCGAGCAGGCCGCGGGCAACCCGGAGGCGTACCTGAGGGCACGGCGCCGTGAACTGCAGGCCTACCGTCAGCTTCGTGACGCGATGCGCAGTACAACGCCCGTCAACTTTCACCCTTTCCTGTCGATCGTGAAGGCTCTAGAGGCCCTGATCGGATAGAGGTTGGCAGAGACACCGCGCCCGGCGCCTTCAGCAAAGGTGCCGGGCATTACCACCATATTCCGGGGCTCGTCAAGAGCCCCTTTGCTTGTCAGGAGATTCGAATGAAAAAGAGGCAGTTGGGCCCCTGTGTGACGTTTTTTCCTCAGCCGACCACCCTGGTTTCCACGGTCAGCAGCGAGGGCCTGGTCGATATCATGACCGCCTCCTGGGCCGGTATTGTCAGCAAAACTCCGCCGACTATCGCGGTTTCTCTGAACAAGAACCGCAAGACGTATGAAAATATCTGCCAGACCGGGAATTTTGTGGTGAACATGGTCCCGGCCTCCCTCGCGGTGGAGGCAGACTATTGCGGCCTGCGATCCGGGCGCGATGACGACAAACTGATGGTCACCGGGCTGAGCACCGCTCCGGCCCATGAAGTTGAGGCTCCGCTGATCGAGGAATGCCCCTTGAATGTTGAATGCCGGCGGGTTCAGGAGCTTGAACTCGGCGAGTACCGCCTGGTTCTCGGCGAAATCGTTCAGATTCATGCCGCGGACGAAGCTTTCGGCGAAAATGGCCAAATCGACACCCGCACATTTGATCCCCTGGTTTACCTCGGTGGCATTCGCGAATACTGGAACCTTGGCAACAAATCCGCCGATGCCTACCGGGACGGTAAGAAGCTCTTTCCTTCGGAAGAATAACAGCGCGCTCCTTTGTGGGCCGGTGTTTTATTCAGTAGAACAATGTGGGTTGAAAGACACAATTGCGCTGGACATCAAAAGATCTGATATGCTATAGGTTAGCGTGTTTTTTGGCCCTTTTAATGGCGTTGCCCGGAACAGGTTCCGGAGCACGAAAGTCACCTAAAAAATGAAATAAAACCAGATACCGCCTGGATCCAATGGACCGGGACGGAAGGTGGTAAAAGAGAATGCGGAGCGAACGATGCCTCTCCGTCAGACTTTATACGGAAGCCTTTCGGACTGAATCCGAAAGGCTTTTTACTTTTGTCAGGCCAGGCGCCGGAAGGCTGATCCAGTGAAAAAACAGAAGACGGTTCTTGATATTCAACGAATGAAGGCAGAGGGTGAGAAAATCACCGTTCTGACCGCTTATGACTACCCTTTTGCCCGGCTGATGGATGATGCCGGCATCGACATGATTCTGGTCGGCGATTCGGTCGGTTCGGTGGTTTCGGGCTACGACAACACCCTGCCGGTCACCATGGACGAGATGATCTACCACACCCGGGCCGTTGTGCGGGGCACCGCCGGCGCTCTGGTCCTCGCCGATCTGCCGTTTTTGTCCTACCAGGTCGACCTGACCGAAGCGCGCCGCAATGCCGGGCGCCTGGTCAAAGAAGGCGGGGCCCAGGCCGTCAAGCTGGAGGGCGGCGAGAATGTCGCCGAAACGATCCGCTCGATTGTCGCCATGGACATCCCCGTGGTCGGCCATATCGGCCTGACCCCCCAGTCGATCCACCGCATGGGGGGCTACCGGGTGCAGGGCAAGAAGGAAGAACAGGCCAGGCAGCTTATCGAAGACGCCCGGGCCGTTCAGGACGCCGGCGCCTTCGCCCTGGTCCTTGAAGGGATTCCCGCCGGCCTGGCAAAGGAGATCACCGCAGAACTCGATATCCCGACTATCGGCATCGGCGCCGGCATCGACTGCGACGGCCAAGTGCTGGTCATCCACGACATTCTCGGCCTCTGCGAGAAGTATTCGCCCAAGTTCGTCAAACAATATGCCGACATTTCCGGCACCATCAGCCAGGGCATCAGCGACTACATCCGCGAAGTCAAGGACGGCGTCTTCCCCGACGAGGATCACAGCTTTAAATAGAAAGGGCGGTGAACAGTAGACAGTGGGCAGTGGACAGCAGGTTCTGTTTTTTCAGCCCCCCGACCACTGCCCACTGTCCACTGGGTTGAAAATATGCAAATAATCACCGACGTCAACGATATGCAGCTGCGCTGCCTTGCCGCCCGCGGCGAAGGCCGGCGCATCGCCTTTGTGCCGACCATGGGCTACCTTCACCAGGGACATGTCTCGCTCCTTGAAGAAGGGCGCAGGCGGGGCGATCTTCTGGTCCTTTCGATCTTCGTCAATCCCACCCAGTTCGGCCAGGGAGAAGATTTCGAGTCGTATCCCCGCGATCTGACCCGCGATGCCGAACTGGCCCGCCAGGCCGGCGTCGATCTGATCTTCGCCCCCGAGGCCA